>JBEKDM010000001.1:0-41860 GCA_050014375.1 Methanomassiliicoccales archaeon
TGCACTGTTGCCTTTAGGAATGAGAATGGGACCGAAAGCTGAAGTGAATCCAATTTGGGCGTGCCGGGCGTTTCCAGCATTCCCTGTCGTGCTCGTGGCCGTAGGGGATGGTCAAGAGGGCGGGGAAAGGAACGTCATGACCGTAGCTTTGGTCCACATGTTCTCTTTCAATCCCCCCGTGCTCGGCGTCGGGATCTCCCCGTCGAGACACACCTACGCGCTCATGGACAAGTATCCCGATTTTTCCATCAACATTCCATGCAAGGAACTGGTCGAGGAGGTGCTCTATTGCGGGCAGAAATCGGGGCGGGAGGTCGACAAGTTCGAGGAGTGCGGTCTGGGATGCAGGAAGGGCACCAAGATCGATTCGCCGGTGCTCGATGAATGCATGGTCAACCTGGAGCTTAAAAAGACCCAGAAGGTGGAGGCGGGAGACCATGTCTGGTTCCTTGGGGAGGTTCTTCATGCGGAAATGGAATCCTGCGCTGACCGGGACCGGGCTTTGCTGTACTGGTCGGGGGAGTTCCGACTGATCGGTGACGTGATTCGACGACGTTAGGGCTTGATCATTCCAAACCTTTTTAGCATGACTCCTTCCATGATTATCCTCGGTGCGAACCATGGGAGCTTCTCAGGACGATAAGATCAATACCGATAACATGGCTTCAGTGCAGCTATTACCTCCGGCCCCCGTGGTCTTGGTGGCGGTAGGGGACAAGGCGGGCAAAGAGCGGAACATCATAACGGTGGGGATGTTCAATCTCTTCTCGCAGAAGCCTCCGCTCTTGGGCATCGCGGTCCTGACATCAAGGCAATCATACAAGTTGCTGGAAGAGTGTCCGGATTTCTCCGTGAACATCCCGGGAAAGGACCTGATCGAACAGGTGATACTTTGCGGGACAAGGTCTGGCAAGAGCGTGGACAAGTTCAAGGAGGCCGGTTTGACGGCGATCCCTGGAATGAGGATCAAGTCCCCCAAGATCGAGGAATGCCTGATCAACATTGAGGTGAAGAAGCTCGAGTCGTTCGAGAAGGGGGACCATACCTGGTATATCGGCGAGATCGCTCATACGGACGTCACTAAGGATTATGACCGGTCGAACGCATTATTGTTCTGGGACGGGGAGTTCAGCACCTCTGGCAAAGTCATTAAGAAGTTGTAAGAAGGTGTTTTAAACCCATTTTTCGCATTCCTTTCGACTTCGACCAGGGCATTCTTTCATCTTGTTTTCGATCCCTAAGAATTGACATAGCATAGATGTGTAATGACAATTCATCATTGTGTACATTTGGGTTATAATAATCCTCTTAAGAAAATACTTACCAATATGCATTCTTCCTTGATTCCTCTCAGAAAGATCGAGAGCGATCCCGGAATGTTGCCAGTAGATCGTGGATGACGTCACCGCCTCCAGTGTGCGACCACATCCGATCAGGATGACCGGGCAGCCTGCGGCCACTTCCCCAAGGGCCGCAGGATGTTCTATGATATCCTGAGAACCTAGCTGACGGATACCTACTCTGGCAGCTTGGCCTTGGGGAATGAACCGAACACCTTCACGAACGACGCCTTGCGCACCAGGTCGATCAGGGCCTTGCTTACGTTGACGTCGTTGACGCTGCCATCGATGTCCACGTAGAACACATACTCCCAGGGGCGCTCCCTCCTTGGTCGGGACTCGAGCTTGGTGATGTTCACGCCGTGCTCGGCGAACGCACCCAGGCATTTGTATAACGCGCCGGGCACGTGCTTTGTGGTAAATGCCAACGCTGTCTTGTCGCCGGCGTTGTCGGTCTTGGGGTCCTTTTCCAGGACGAAGAACCGGGTATAGTTCTTGTTGCTGTTCTGGATGCCTTCCCGGAGCACCTTCATGCCGTAATGCTCGGCGGCCCTCTTGCTCGCCACCGCGGCCTCTTCCTTGAGCCCGCGCTGCTTGATCATGAGAACGCTGCCAGCGGTATCGAAGGAAGGGATCTTCTCCCATTCCGGATGCTCCAGCAGGAAGTTCCGTGACTGGCCCAGGGCCTGAGGGTGGCTGTACACCTTTTTGACGTCCTTGAGCTCGGCGCCAGGCTGGCCGATGAGGCAGTGCCTGATCGGCAGAAGGATCTCACCGATCACGGTCAGATCGCTTTCCAGGAGCAGGTCGTTAGCCAACGTGACGCTGCCTTCGATGCTGTTCTCCACCGGGAGTACCCCGTGAGTGGCCCTCCCCTTGTCAACCGCTTCGAACAGGTCGGTGAACTCCTGGCATGGGACCGCCTCCACCCCGTTCCCGAAATACGAGTAGACCGCGTCCTCGCTGTACGCTCCCTTCACTCCCTGGAAGGCCACCTTTGCGCCGCTGTGCCGTTCGCTCATTTCAACACCCGAAGAACTCCTTGTGTATGGCCTTGGTGGCGAGCTCGAGGTCGTCCTTCTTGACCGTGAAGTGATAGGCGACGAGGGAAGCGCCGGCCGATATCAGACCGATATTGATGCCCTCCGCGGCGACGGCGTTGAACGCCCTGGAAGCGATCCCTCTCGTATAGCCGATGCCCTCTCCCACAAGGCAGACCAATGCGATGTCCTCGGAGGTCTCGATCCGGGCGATCCCCGACTGCTTCTCCGATTCCAAGGCCATCTTTGCCGCCCCCAGGTCCTTCCTGTCTACCAGCATGGCGACGCAGGTCAGGGACGTGGCGACCGAGAGGATGTTCACATCCGCTTCATTGAGCAGGCGACCGAGCTGGGACAGGAACCCGGAACGATAACCGGTGTCCTCGGCGAAGATCTTGACCATGCCCAGGTTCTTCATGCAGGAGATCGACTTGATGACAGTAACGTCCTCCGGTGTGCTCTTGGAGACCGACGTCCCCGGGAGGTCCGGCCGGTACACGTTCTTGAGCTTGATGATGATGTCCTTGGCCCGCGCCGGCACCACGGTCATGGGGTGAAGGACCTTGGCACCGAAATAGGCCAGCTCCGCCGCTTCTTCGTAGGAGAGCTGTGGTATCGGGATCGCCCGGGGCACGATCTTCGGGTCCACCGACATGAACCCGTCCACGTCCTTCCAGATCTCCAGGGTGTCCGCGTCGATGGCGTTGGCGATGGCGGCGGCCGAGTAGTCCGAACCGTTGCGGCCGAACACAGTGACCGAGCCGTCCGGAGCCTTCCCAAAGAAGCCGGTGACCACCGGGACCTGGTGTGATCCGAACATGACCATGATCCGGTCCTTTATGTTCTCCTGGGTCTTCTCCAGGTCAGCTTTTGCTGACCCGTAGACGCCATCGGTGATGATGCCAAGTTCGTCCGCGTCCATCGGGACAGCGTCGACGCCGCGGTCGCGCAGCATCGCGGAAACGACGATGGCTGATAGCCTCTCCCCATAGCACTGGACGAAGTCCTTGGTCCGGGGGGTCACTTCCTCCAGGTAGGATATGCCATACAGCATCCGCTCCAGCTTGACCAGCTTCCCGTTGATCCGGCCGATGGCGTCGTCCCGGTGATGCCTGTCCGAAACCGCGTCAGAGATCAGCTTGAAATGCAGATCCTTCAGTTTCTGTATGAAACCAATGACCTCGTTCTCGCTCTTGGTCTGGGCGATGAACTGGAGGAGCGATTCGGTGATGCCGCTGACGGCCGAGACGACGATGACCTTGTCCTCTTTCTCCGAGGCGATGATCTCGCCGATCCGGAGCATCGATTCGCCGGTGGTGAGTGAGCTCCCGCCGAACTTCATGACCTTCAATACTGGCTCCTCCTCTTGACTATCTCTTCCATCGTCTCGTAGCAGGCACGGTGTGCCTCCTCATCGGTGAGACCGGCCGCCCTGGCTATGATCATCGCCGTCTGTTCGTCGATAATGTCACCGGGCGAGTGGGTATCCGAGTCCAGAACCATCTTGGCACCGACCTGGCGGGCAATTCTGGCCACATGGCCGTTGGTCTTGTTGTGCGACGAGCGTGAGGTTATCTCGAGCGCGACACCGTTCTTCTTGGCCAGTTCAGCCTCCTCGACGGTGATGAAGCCCGGATGGGCCAGGATGTCGATCTCCGGATTGCTGACCGCGGCCAGGTTGGTGCCCTTCTCCACCGGCTCCGAGATGGTCTCACCATGGATCACTATGATCTGGGCCCCATGCTGGCGCGCCTTCGAGACGACCATATCGATCTTTTTGGCCGGGACGTGGGTTATCTCCACGCCGTTCAGGACCTCCAGGTTCCACTCCTTCGCCAAGGGGATGTCCTTCGAAGCCTCGTCCAGCACCCGGTCCAGCGTCGACAGCGCGACATGGTCGGTGAAGGCTATGGCCTTGTGCCCCTTTACGGCGCATCTCCTAGCAAGCTCTATTGGCAACAGCTCTCCGTCCGAGAGCAGTGTGTGCATATGCAGGTCTATTCTCATTTTTTGTTCCCCCTGCGTTCCGCCAACATCCGATAGACGTCGGCCGGCGACTGGTCCGCCGCTTCCAGCACCACCATCAGGTGGTATATCAGGTCAGAGACCTCCCAGGCCTGTGCCTTCTGGTCATGACCCTTGAACGCTAGTATGACCTCCCCCGCTTCCTCAACGACCTTCTTCAGGCGCTTGTCCTCGTCGGCAATCAGTTTGCTCGTGTATGAGTCCGGGTTCGGCTCCAGCTTGCGCTCGGCGATGACCCGCTTCAGTTCCGGAATGACGTTCATGGTCCCGGCCAGGTCCCCGTAGAGCACCTCCTCGAAACAGGACGGTCGGTCCAGATGGCAGGCCACCCCTTCCTGCTCCACCCTCACCAGCAAAGTGTCGGCATCGCAGTCCAGCTGGATGGCCACGATCTTCTGCACGTGACCTGATGTCTCTCCCTTCTTCCACAGCTTCTGCCGGGATCGGGACCAGAAGTGCGTGTAGCCGGTGCTCAGCATCAGGTCGTACGCTTCCTGGTTCGCGTAGGCAAGCATAAGCACCTCATTGGTATAGGCATCCTGGACAACCACCGGGATAAGCCCTTCAGAGTTGAATTTGAATTCCGTCATCTTACCGGCACCCCCCGCTTGTGCAGGTACGACTTGACCTGACCGACGGTGAGCTCGTTATAGTGGAATATCGACGCCGCCAACGCCGCTTCCGCTTTGGTCTTGGTCAGCACATCATAGATGTGTTCCACGTTGCCGCAGCCTCCCGAGGCGATCACCGGTATGTTGACGTTGCGGGCCACGGCATCGGTCAGCTCCAGATCATAACCGTCCTTGGTGCCGTCCGCGTCCATGCTGGTCAGGAGGATCTCCCCTGCCCCGAGCTCCTGCGCCCGCACCGCCCATTCGACCGCATCCAGTCCGACATCCTTCCGGCCGCCGTGCGTATACACGTTCCACGAGTTGCCCGTTCTCTTGGCGTCGATGGCCACGACCACGCACTGCGAGCCGAAATCCTCGGCGCACTGGGTGATGATCTCCGGCTGCTGGACAGCGATCGTGTTGATCGACACCTTGTCCGCCCCGGCGTTGAGCGCCGACCGCATGTCCTCCCGGCTGCGGACGCCGCCTCCGACCGTGAGCGGAACGAATAGCTGGTTCGCCGTTCTCTCCACGACGTCAAGCAGGGTCTTGCGGCCTTCATGCGAGGCGGAGATGTCTAGGAACACGATCTCGTCCGCCCCCTGCCCTTCGTAGTTGGAGGCCATGTCCGGCGGTGAACCAACGCCCTGGAGGTTGAGGAACTTGACCCCTTTCACGACGTTCCCGTCCTTCACGTCCAAACAAGGGATGATGCGCTTCGTGAGCAGCTCAACCCCTCCGTACCTTGGGCTTCTCCTTGGTGGACAGGACCGTCTCTCTCTTCGTCGCGGCCCGCCTCAATGCAGTGCCCAGCGCCTTGAACGTCGCCTCGACCATGTGGTGATCATCGAAACCCCTCTTGATGATGACATGCAACGTGATGCCCGACGACATCGCGAACGAGCGCAGGAAGTGGTGGTACAGCACGTCCGGGCAATCGATCTCGGCGTAAGGCCGGTCGACGATATCCAGATCGACCTCGACCAGAGCGTCGTCCATGGGAACGATGGCTGAGGCGATCCGTTCCACCGGTGCATCCCCTAGGGCCTCGCGCAAGGCCGAGCCGAGAACGATGGCCACATCCTCCACCAGGTGGTGGTCGTTATCGCCCTTGGCGGCCACGTCGATATCGAACGATGAGTACCTGGCAAAGGTCTCCAGCATGTGCCTCAGGAACTGCTCGTCACAACGGACAGAGGCCTTTCCCGTGCCGTCTATGTTCAGCTCTAACGAGACATCGGTCTCCTTCGTCTGCCGATTCAGCTTCGCCGTCCTTGCCGCCATTTCAACGCCTCCAAACATCAATAGGATTCAATTTCCCGGTATAAAGCGCTAATCCGACCACCGCCGACCTGACCCCGATCCGTTCTAGCTCGGCCAGGTCGTTCATGCCGGTTATGCCTCCGGAGGCGATGACGTCATGAGGGCACGAGGAGACGAACGATTCGACCTCGTCCACGTTGATACCCTGGACCTTGCCCTCCACGTCCACATCCGTGTGCAGGACGGCGGCCAATGGAATGTCCTGTATCCGCCGGAACATGTCCTCGTGGGAGATACCGGCCGATTCCTGCCATCCCTTGACCGTGATCTTTCCCCCCTTGACGTCGAGCGCCAGGACGATCCTCTTCGGGTTCTGGCCCGCCAATTCGCGCAACCACTCCGGTTCCCTGATCGCCTTGGTGCCGACGACCACCTGCTTCGCGCCGGCGTCCAGAAGGTACTCGGCGACCTCGATCGACCGTATCCCGCCGCCAACCTCGACCGGTACATCGCACTCGGCGATGATGCGTCGGATGTTCGCTATATTGTTGCCCCTGGCAAAGGCGCCGTCCAGGTCGACAACATGCAGCATAGGTGCTCCCTTCGAGACCCAATCCTGGGCAACATCGACGGGGTTCGGCAGCAGGACCTGCTCGGTGCCGGGAACGCCGCCCACCAGCTGCACCACGTTGTGGTCCAGGATGTCGACGGCGGGCATGACCATCATTTACAGCCCTCCGCGAAGCGAACGAAGTTACGCAGGAACATGAGGCCGTTCGACGAGCTCTTCTCCGGGTGGAACTGGACGCCGTAGGTGTTCCCTTTGCGGAAGACCGTCGGGAACCGGCCGTAATAGTCCGTCGTACCGACCACGATGTCTTCCAGTGCTTTGCCGTAGAACGAATGTGCGAAGTAAAAATAGGGTGAGGATATCGATTCGAAAAGCTTGTCCTGGCAGTCGACCGAGTTCCATCCCATGTGCGGCACGCGGTCTGCCTTCAGGCGAACGACCCGGCCTTTCATGAACCCCAATCCCGGGCCTTCCCCTTCCTCGCTGCTCTCGAAGAGGATCTGGGAACCGATGCATATGCCCAGGCACGGCTTCCCGTTCTCCAGCTCCTTCAGGATCTCGGCCCGGAACGGCTGGAGCCGTTCCATGGTCTTGGTGAAGGCGCCAACGCCGGGCAGTACGATGCATTCTGCATCCAGCAGGGCAGCCGGGTCCTTCTCGACGTAGGCCTCGGCTCCGCAGTTCTCCAGCGCCTTGCGGATACTGTGCAGGTTGCCCACCCCGTAGTCGGCGATGACGAGCCTTACCATTCCCTCACGACCTCACTAAGCTTGTTCAGGAGTTCGTCGTTCATCTCTCTGGTACCGATGGTGGTGCGGACGCAGTTCTCCAACCGGCGGAGCCTGCCGAAGTCCCTTATCAGGACGTCCTTCTCGGCCAAACGTGAGACGAGCTGGGCCGAGACCTTGGGTGAGCGGAACAGGATGAAGTTCGCCTCCGAAGGGAAGACGTGGAAACCCAGCCGGGTCAATCCATCGGCCAAATGCTTCCTTTCCCGGTTCACTGTCTCGACGCTCTGCTTTACGTATCTTTGGTCCTTCAGCGCCGCGATGGCCACCTGCTCAGAGACACGGTTCAAGGAGTAAGGGATCTTGACCGTCTGCATCACGTTGGCCATATCCAGGTTGGAAGCCATGTAGCCGATGCGCATTCCCGCCAGCCCATAGGCCTTGCTGAAGGTGCGGGTCACGATCAGGTTCTCGTACTTGTCAACGAGCGGCATGAAAGACTCGCCCGCAAATTCTCCGTAGGCTTCGTCCACGACGACCGGGCGATCGCATCCTTCGACCACTGCCTTGACATCCTCCTTGCGGAACAGGTTGGATGTCGGGTTGTTCGGGGTGCAGATGATGACCATCTTCCCCTTCGCCGAGTTGATGCCTTCGACGTCTAGCTGGAAGTCATCATCCAGATCGATCTGGGTGACCTTGCCGCCGTTGATCTTCACGAAGAACCCGTGCAGCGAATAGGCCGGGTAGGCGGTGATGACCGTCTCGCCCGGCTCCATGAAGGTCTTGAACAGTATGTCCAGCATCTCGTCGGAACCGTTCCCGACAATGAAGTTGTCCCTCGCCAGGCCATAGAAATTGGCCAGTTCCTCGCGTAGGCCATCGGAATAGGTCGACGGATACTGGTCCAGGTCCATGCCGGCACATTCCGTGATGGCCTTGGTGGCGGCGGGGTTGCATCCGAGCGGGTTGGTGCTGGTATCCATCCTCAGCTTGCCTTCGACCTTGGGGTTGTAATAGGTCGTCATTCCCCTGGCGGTGCTCCTGATCCATTCCTTGTTCATGCCATCGCCTCAGGGGACCATCCGATCGATCGGCGTTATCAGTATCCCAGACGCACCCAGCCGCTTCAGCCTGATGATCGCGTCATAGACATGGTCCTTGTCGATGACCACATGAACGGCAACGACGTCCTCTCTGCCTGCGATGTTCATGACCGTGGGACCGGCTATGCCTGGGAAGTACTTCCGTACCTCGTCCAGTGCAGTGGTCGGAACGTCGGCCATGAGGTATTTTTTGTTCTCGGCGTCCATGACGCTTCTCATCGCCGAAACGAGTTCGTCGATCTCATCGCGCCGGGTCTTATAGGATTCGTGATTGGCAATGACCACGGCCTGCGAGTGGGTGATGACGGCGATCTCTTTGAGGTGGTTCATCTTCAGCGTCGATCCGCTGGAGACCAGATCGGATATGACGTCGGCCACGCCTAGGTGCGGCGTAACCTCTGCCGCGCCCGATATCTTGGTGATCTCAACCTTCTTGCCCAAACGTTCGAAGTACTTCTGGGTCATGTTGGGGAACGAGGTGGCCACGACCGTGCCGTCCCTGATGTCGTCGACGCTGTCGAAGCCCGATCCCTCGGGTGCGGCTATGGAAAGCCGGCAGTGACCGAAGTCCAGTTCGTAGACGGTCTTGACGTCGACCCCGGCCTCCAAGACCAGGTCCTTTCCGGTGACTCCGACATCCACTGCTCCCTTATGCACAAAACGCACGATGTCGGAGGCACGCAGGAACATCACCGAAAGGTTCCTCACGTTCGTGTAGAGCTTCCTCTCGTCCGCCCCCTCGATCTCCAGACCTGCGTGGTTCAGTATCTGGACCGTCCGCTCGCTCAGCCTTCCCTTGTTGGGTATGGCGAACTTTAGTGTCAAGTGCTCACCGTGTCGGTTGGTCAACGATAACACATTACTTCAACCTTTTGCGCATTGACCAGTCGTTCCGGCAGCAAAGTGTCGTGAGCGTCCTATTGCACCCGATTCTCTAGCGGGGCGCCACAGGATACGCACTTCTGATTTCCAGGCGCATTCTGCATCCCGCAATATTCGCACCTACCATGCACGGCCCATTCCTTACGTAGATGTTCGATGCGGGACCTCTCCTTTTTCACGATGCCCCTGCCGATGAGGAAAAAGATGATGGCCACGATGATGAGGGCCAGACTGACAAATAAGAAACCGGATTCGGCCAGCAACCCCGGAAGGAGAAAGCCGAAGGCGAAGAAGCCCATCATCCCGGCCAGGGCGTAGAACAGCATCGCCTTGGACTTGGCGTCCGAATCGGGATCGTCGTATATCGGTGGAACTAGTGAAAGGTCGCTCCCGCATTTCGGGCAGAACCTCGTCCCGGGCTTCGACTCGGTTTCGCAGGCAGGACATTTGGTCATGGATGCCGGGGAAAACCTGGTCTCACGATATGATTCTTTCCCGAAGATCTCAGCGAAGGCCTTCCGGGATCAGGATCCGCGAAGCACGAGAGAATGTTCCGTTCGCCGGAACCATTCTCGGGAGCCGTCCCTTGAAAGCGATCTTATCTCGGACGATGGCGGAGCAGCCAGTCACGTCCTTGACCTTGGCGACCTCTTCGACGGCCTTGGTCATGATCTCATCATCGTCTGACCTGACCAGGTTGCCCAGCATGCTGGCGCAGGCGTCTGCCAAAGCAACGTTGTCGGAGATGACGATGGCGGCGTCGGCCATACCGAACGATATCGAAGGGCCCACCGTCGCCGACGATGTGCATATGCCCATGATGTGGTCGACCGGCTCGAAACGGAACGCCAGCTCGCTGAACCTCGAGTCGCCAGCGTATATGCCGATGTCCACCTCCCGGTCAAGTATCATGGCGATGTCACCACCGTTGTCGACCAACGCATGGACCGCTCCGGCCGACCGCATCGCCTCTACCGCCGCCTCCGCCACCGCTCCCGCCACGGCTGCCATCGGCCCCACGTTGGCGGCCCTTCCAGCGTCGCACATCCGTTTAACCAGGGGCGGGGCGTTTTCGCCTTCGCGGTAGGGTTCCAGTGTTGACCGGAAGAACGGATCCCCGGCGATGAACTGCTCCAATACTTTCCGTGAATCGAAGATGGAACGCTTGGCCTCCGGTATGAAACGTTCATCGGCCACGATGGTGACGGCCGTTTCCCGTAGTTCGAAGTGCTCCCTCACGATCATATCTTGAACGCTATGGCGCCGGGCGGGCAGGCATCGATGCAGGTCCCGCAGGCGATGCACTTCTCGGGCAGGTAATGGACCATCTTGGTGTCCGGGTCCATGCACATGGCCTCGACCGGGCAGATGCTTATGCACATGCCACAGTGGGTGCAACGTTCCTCGTCCTTTTTCACATAGGCGTTCAGCTCGCGGACCTCCACCCTGCTCTTCTTAAGGTACTCGACTGCCTTCTTGATCATGTCCGCCTTTCCCTGCATCTCGATCAGCATCTTGCCGCCGACGTCATTGACCTCGGCCCTGAGGATGTTGATCTGGAGGTCGTAGTCCTTGACCATGCGGTAGGTGATCGGCTCGTTCACCAGGTCCGGGGTGAAACTGAGCTGGAACTTTTTCTTGGTCATTATACCACGTCCTCCTTCGACATGACCTCGAGCGGCTTCTGAGCCCTTTCCTTGGGCATCGGGGCGACCGCCTGGGTGAGCGTGAACTCTCCCGCCTCGATCCATTTCTTCAGACGGTCGGCGATGATCCGGGCCTTATAGTAGCTGGAGAGGGACGAGGTCTTGACCTGCTTGCCATAGAGCTCGATGCAACCGGAACGCAGGTCGGCGTAGTTGATCTCCATGATCGGCTTGCGCGTGCGTGACGCGACCGAATAATCAAGCAAGGGGGCGTATATCTGGTCGTCACGGATCGAGACGAACTTCATCATTTCCTCGTCCAGTATTGGGATCGGTATGCCGATCCCTACGCCAAGGGAGAGGCCATACTTCTGGAAGTTCAGCGCCCTGAGGAACTCTGGTGTCATGCCCCGGAGGTCGCCAACCAGCGCCAGCGAGCGGGCCGCCCCCACCGGGACGCCGTTCTTCACCGCTGTCGTGGTCTTGTACTGGGTGCCCTCCCAGGCGACATAGCCGATGCCGCCCCCCAGGAATATCCGGGTGCCGATGCCGATGGTCCTCAGTTGGGGGTCGTTCAGCAGCGGCGAGAGCTGCCCTGCCGACGAATAGGTTACGTTTCCGTAGTGCGGCAAGAGCTTTCCCATGTACGTATAGAGCGTCTTGTCCGAACTGTTAGTCGCCAGTCCGTAATTCTGGTAGGCGTTCCGGGGATTGTAAAGGTAGGCCTGGTTGATCGTCTTCAGAGAAATGTAGGTATCGATATCCTTCCGCGGATAGCAGTCTGTGCAGTACGAATTGGCCTTTAGGTGGATCGCTTTTCCAGCGACGAGCTCCTCGATGACGTGCGCACCGCCGTAGCTCATATCCTCGTCGTTGCGGAGCTCGGTGGCACCGATGTAGGCGTCGACCGCCGCCAACCCGCCGTAGGCCATGACCCCGTTCAGCGTCACATGCTGCATCTTGATCGGCGGCTCGGAATGTCCGAAGTTCAAGAAAGCGCCCGAAGAGCACATCGCCCCAAACGTGCCGGTCGTGACAACGTCGACCTCTTTGGTAGCCTTCTCGATGCCCTTGCTTTCGATGAGGCCGATGACCTCTTCGGCGGTCATCACCACCGCATCCCTCGCCTCGATCTTGCGGTTGATCTCCTCATACGTGCGTTTCACTAGAATCACCCTACAACAGTTTCTTGGCCTTAGCCAGCTCCGCGTTGATCACCGAGCCACCAGCGCCGCCGCGGATGGTGTTGTGCGAGAGCACCCACATCTTGGTGTACTTCCCGCTCTGCCGTACCCTGCCGACGGTGACGGCCATGCCTCGGGCCCTTGCGGGTTCGCCGGCGTTTACGTCGATGACCGGTTGTGGTCTGTCATCCTCGCTCCGGACGATGATGGGCTGTTTGGGGGCGGTAGGAAGCTCCAGCTTCTGAGGTTCCGCTCGGAACTCGCTCAGAAGGATGGTGATCTCCTCAACGGTGGGCGACTTGCCCATGATCATGGCGGCCGACTCCATGTGGCCATCCACGACCGGGACACGCGCACACGAAGCGACCATGTCGAACGTGGCGTTCTTGACGCCGCCCTTTGGAGAGATGACGCCGAGCATCTTGAAGATCTCAGCTTCCATCTTCTCCTCCTCGCTTTTGATGTAGGGAACGACGTTCCCCAGTATGTCCAGCGACGGAACGCCGGGATAGCCTGCGCCGCTGACCGCCTGGTACGTGGAAACGCACAGGAAACGCAACCCATACTCCTCGAAGATGGCGCTCATCGGTATGGCCAATCCGGTGGTCGAGCAATTGGCATTGGTGACGATGTACCCGCCGTCCTTGAATGATTTCTGGGCCTTGACCAGCTTGATGTGCTCCGAGTTGACTTCCGGGATCAGCAATGGCACGTCGTCCCTCATCCGGTGCGAGGCGGCGTTCGAGAAGACCGCGACGGAGTTATCGGCCAATCTCTGTTCGCAGTCCTTGGCCACGTCGTTGGGCAGACCGGAGAAAGCGACCCGGCACTTCGACGCGATCGTCTTCACGTCCAGCTGTTCGATCTTTCTTTCCAGTGTTTCCTCCTTGAACGGGTAGTCCTTGATCCTCAGGACCTGCTTCAGCTTCTTCCCTTCGGACCGTTCCGATGCGTACAATCCCTGGATCTCGAAATAGGGGTGGTCCTCCAGCAGCTGGATGAACCTCTGTCCGATGTTGCCCGTCGCTCCCAGCACCGCTACCTGTATCTTGGCCAATTCAATCCTCTCCGAAGTATTCCTTGCCTTCCTTCATCATCTCGACGAACCTCTTTTCATCCTCGTCTAGGGCGAACGCCTCGATGTCCCCGACCGCTTCGAGGAACAGCTCCAGGCAATGCTTGCTATGGGGGTTGAGATGCTGTATGTTATAGTAGAGTTCGGGGCTCTCGTTGGCCACCCTCTTCGACGTGGCGGCCTGGCTGCGGAAGGTGGTGGACGAGACCTGGTCCAGTCTCCCGAAGTCCTTGCCCGACTTCGTTAGCGTCCGGAAGAAAGCTATGTTCACCGCGTGTGATAGCCCCAGAACGTACGACATCAGCTCATCATGTTCCTCGACCGGCATGCGGGTCATCTTGGCGCCGGCGCCATCGAATAGTCCGGCTGCCTTATCCATCGCCTCGTTGGAGCCGCAGTCGCATATCACGATGCTCCTGTTGTACACCGAGGCCTCCGGTCCGAACATGGGATGGATAGAGCATACCTCCAGTCCTCCCGCAGCGGCCGCCCTCATCGTCGGTATTATGGAGTCCTTGATGGAGGTGATGTCTAGGACGGTCCCCTTGGGTTTCAGCGCCAAAACATCCTCGAGGATCTGCTTCGTTGAAGGTATGGGCGTGGCTATGATGATCATATCAGCATTTCTTACTCCGACCTTGAGGCTGACCGTCGACCGGTCCGCCTTCGAGGGTCTGGTATCGCACACATTCACCTTGTGTCCCCTCCCGGTGAGGAAGCGCACGAACCATTGCCCCATCTTTCCGGTTCCGATGACCAGTATGTCCTGCCGCCTTCCTGGCCTGGGGAGCCTTCCTTGAGCGTCGACCGATTCCTGGATCAGTATGGTCGCGATCTCTTTCGCAGCCGCCTTACTGATGCCGACACCCTCGGCCCTTTCCAGGTACCTTTCGATCACCTGGTCCTCGACACGCTCGTTCCTGACGGGCAGTCCCTTGCGGGCCTTCTCATTGCCCATGTATAAGGCCGCCTTCATCCTCTTCTCGATGAGGTCCAGAATCTCATTGTCCAGTTCTTCGATCTTCCACCTGATGCCATCCACGCTGTCAGTCAACGAAACCACCCCTCACGCATAGATCCGCCAATACCAGTGCGGCGGCGGCCTCGACCACGATGACCGCCCTCGGCACGATGCAGGGGTCGTGCCTCCCCTCTACCTTGATATCCGTCTCTTCCATCGTCGTCCGATCGACGCTACGTTGTTGCTTGGCGATCGACGCCGTCGGCTTGAACGCCACCCGGAAGGTGATCGGCATGCCGTTGGATATGCCGCCCAGGACACCTCCGGCATCGTTCTTGGCGGTGCGTAGACGCCCGTCGACCACCACGAACGGGTCATTGTGCTCTGAGCCACGCATGCAGGCGGCCCGGAAACCGGCGCCAAACTCGATGCCCTTTACTGCAGGGATCGCGAACATGATCTTGGATAGTTCACCCTCTACTGTGTCGAAGAACGGTTCGCCCAGTCCTACTGGCACTCCGTCGCATATGCAGCTGACGACGCCGCCTACACTGTCATGGTCCTCGCACGCTTCGAGGATCTCCCTCCGCATCGTCTCGGCCACGTCCTCATTCGCCGCCCGGACGTCGTTCCCCCTCGACCGGGAGATGATCTCCTGGATGGAGCGTTCCTTGACATCGACGACCTTGCCGATGCTCTGCGTGTAAGCGGCTATCTCGATCCCCAGATCGGACAGGAGCGCCCGGGCGATGGCCCCGGCAGCCACCAGCGGTGCGGTCATGCGCCCTGAGAACTGTCCACCTCCTCGGATGTCGACGCACTGCCCATACTTCGACACCTGGGTCATGTCCGCATGGCCTGGACGCGGCACGTTCTTGAACCGTTTGTACTTGTCACTGTCCCGGTTCTCGTTGCGGATGAATATTGTGAGCGGCGTTCCAGAGGCCTTGCCGTCCCTCAATCCGGAAACGATCTCGACGATGTCCGCTTCCTTGCGCGGAGTGCCAATACCATCTGACGGCTTGCGCAGGTCCACTTCCCGCTGCACTTCCTCGATGTCGATCGTCAGTCCCGGTGGAACGCCGTCCAGCACGCATCCCACCGCTTCTCCGTGGGACGATCCGAACAAAGTGACCTTGAACGTGTGACCGATCGTGTTCATCACCGCACCTCCATTTTTGCCCCGAGCGAGACCATATCCCTCACGAAACCGGGATAGGATATCTTGAAGCAATCGCCATCCCCGATGACCGTCTCTCCTTCCGCCACCAGCGCCGCGACCGATGCGGCCATGAGAATGCGGTGATCGGTCAGCGGGTCGACGTACCTACCTTTCAGCCGGCACGGTCCGCGAATAACGCATCCGTCCTGCTTTTCCTCGATGTTCACGCCCATGTCCGCCAGGAACTTGACGGTGGCGGCGATGCGGTCGCTCTCCTTGTAGCGGACATGTTCGGCGTTCATGATGGTAGTGACGCCCTTTGCCTGCGTGGCGACGACCGCGACTATGGGGAACAGGTCAGGCGCATCGGCCAGGTCGATCTCCATTCCATGGAGCGGCGCCGAACTTACAGAAACGGTACCTTCGCTCTGTCTTACAGCGGCCCCGAATCGTTTGAGGATGTCGACGAAGCTTCTGTCCCCCTGCCTGTCCTTGGGGTCCAGGTTGTTGACGGTCGCTTTACCTGCCAGTGCACCTGCGGCCAATGGGAACGCCGCCGAGGAGAAATCTCCTGGAACAACGTAGTCCTGCGCCCGGTAGCTCTGCCCGCCGGGCACATGAAAGGTACAATTCGACTCAGAGCATTTGGCACCAAAACGCAACATCATGTCCATGGTGATCTCGACGTACGGTCGGGACTTGAGGTCGGTGGTGATGTGGATGTCCGTGTCCACATCCTTGAGCGGCGACGAGATCAGGAGCGAAGAGATGAACTGGGAACTAATGTCGCCTGGTATGTGTGTCTCGCGGCCGACGTTCGGCCCTCTCACCACCAGCGGGGCGAGCCCGTTACCCCGGGTGGAATAGCACTCGACTCCCAGTTCCTGTAGTGCCGAGATGAGCGGCTGCATTGGTCTCCGCCGTATGGATTCGTCGCCGGTGAGGACGGTGTGGCAGGGCAGGAGCGAAGCGATCCCGGCCACGATCCGGATGGTGGTCCCGGAGTTCTCGGTGTTGATCACATCGTCGGGGCAGGTCAGATGGCCACCTTCGATCATGCACCTTTCGCCTTCAAGAGTGACCACCCCTCCCAGCTTCCTGACCGCTTCCAGTGTGGCCAGGGTATCTCCCCCGAGAAGCACGTTGTCAAGCCTGGATGTCCCGTCGCCGAGGAGGGCCAGCACCATCGCTCGGTGGGTATAGCTCTTCGACGGGGAGGCGGACAGAGTCCCCTCGATATCCGATGGCCTGACAAGGAGTTTCATGCGTTCGCACCGTTGAATATGTCGGTTATTATGAACTCTTTGGTGGATTTTATGTCAGATAGGAATTTTTCGAGCTTGTCGGAATCGACCAGGATGGCGGTCGCCGGCCCGGTACCGGAGAGCCCGGCCGATCTCGCACCGAGCTCGAGCGCCCTGAAAGCGATGTCCTGGTCCACCTTCAATACCGATGCGTAACATAGGCCGTTGAGCTTCATCGCCCCGAGGTAGTCACCTTTCAACGCCATCTGGAACGCCATCTCGGCGATGTCCGCCACGGCCGAGATCCGAGCTCGGGGCAGTCCTTCCTTCCGGATTTGGAACGGCGGGACATGGATGACCACCTTTAGGTCAGGGTCCATCGGTTCGCGCTTCAGCAGTTCGTTCTTCCGATTATCTGTGACCACCGCACCGCCGAGCCAGGAAGCGCAGGCATCGTCGAATGCCCCGGTGACGGACACGCCCGCGTCGATCGCGCATTTGGTGCCCAGACGGATCGCGAACAATGGTTCTATGGTCTCGTCGAGTGCATCCAGCGTCGCCATGATCACTGCATTTGCGGCCGCGCTGCTGCTCTTCAGCCCCCGGGATACGGGGATCTCGGACCGGGTCACGATCTTTGCTCCGAGCTTCTCTCCTGGCCTAAGTTTCTCGGTGACAGTTCGAAAACAGTTCTCGACCAGTTTGGTCGGCTCTCCGGTGAACCCTTCGATGGTCACTTCCACCTTCGAGGAATCGTTGATGCTGACCTCGGCCCAGGTCTTCAGGTCGATGCCGAACGCCGCGCCTTTTCCGGTGGCGATGGCGTTGACGATGGTGGCGGCCCCGTGAGATAACCCTTTTCCGGTCTGGCTCATGGGAGCGCCTCTCTGAAGGCCTGCTCCATCACCTCGTATGCCGGGGCCTTGCCCGTCCAAAGCTCGAAGGCTTTCAAAGCCTGGTAGATGAGCATATCCTTGCCCGAAACGGGCAACGCGCCCTTCTCCCTGGCCACTTCGATCAGTTTGGTGACCACTGGGTTGTAGATGGTGTCCAGGACCAGCATTCCCTTTTGGATCGCTTCGATCGGGAGTGGCAGTTCGTTCGGGAATCCCTTCATGCCGACGGGGGTGCAATTGACCACGGCGGCGTACTTGCCCTTCGCCAGGGTATCGAATTCCACTGCGGTGACGTTATCGAACTTATCGGCCAGTGAGGCCGCCTTGGTGTTGGTACGGTTGGTGATCTTGACCTTCGCGCCCGCCTCGCTGAGGTAGGCGCACACCGCCCTGGACGCTCCGCCGGCACCGATGACCAGGATGTCCTTGTCCTTTACATCGAAGTTGGCCAGCTCGAAGGTCTTGGCAACTCCGTAGAGGTCGGTGTTGCTACCGATCAATGCACCCTTGTCGTTGATGATGGTATTGACCGCGCCAACCTTGATGGCATGCATGTCCAGACGGTCCAGCAATGAGATGACCGATTCCTTGTGCGGAATCGTGACGTTCATTCCGCGCATGTCCAGGTCGACCATCAGCTTGGTGACCGATTCCAATTCCACGGGTGCCGCCGGGAGCTTGAAGTACATCCCTGGAACATTGAGCGCCCTGAACGCGGCGTTATGCATTGCCGGCGATACGGTGTGCTCCAGCGGATGGCCAGTAATACCAGTGATGATCGCCTTGTTGCCCAGCCATTTCATCGTGGCCAGGTCGATCTGCCCGGGCGCCGCTTCCTTGCCCGGCTCGAGCGAAACGTAGGTGAGAGTAGCTCCGAACCGGTTGGCGCACGCCCGGGTTATGCTGCCCATCGGCCCCATTCCGATCAGCGCGAACTTCCGCTCTGCCAGCGAGAACAGCTTCCCCGCTTCCACCAACGACTCCACGTCGGTGATCGTATCGGCCTTGTACACGACCTTGGGCGTGTCGCCCTTGGACCCGTTGGCCACCAGACGGTCGACCACGGCCATCAGTCTCGGACTGGAGTCGAACACATGGGAGGAGACGATGATCCTGATCCCGTCCAGGTCTCTATGGTGCATCAGCGGGAAATCGTCCTCCACGTCGATGAAGTCGAAAGCACCGTTATACGCCTTGATCAGGAACTTCAGCTTCTGCTCGTCGCTGTCTTTGTACTTGCCACCCTGAGCGACGGATCGGAGCGTGGCGATCTTGGGTATCTGGAACTCCTTGAAGCGGGTGAATTCCTTGGGCAGCTGGGCAAAATGGTCGAACCGGACCTCGATCAGGTCCGCGCCCATGCTGATCGCCTTCCTCGATGCTTCGATAGCCTTGTCCAGACCGGTCTCGACGATGGATACGCAGTGTTGCATCATCTCTCCGTTATGGTCTCTTTGATGGCATGTCCGAAGTGCCTTCCGCCCTGTTCCAGACGAACAAAGACCTCTTGGCCCACCTTGAGCTCGGATATGGACACCGGCCCCGTCGGCGTGCACATCCGGATCGTTTCAGCGTTCTGCAGGATGGTGGTGAATTTCTTACCATCCGTTTCGACCTCCACCAGGAGCAGAGGCCGCACCTCTATCTTGGAGCGTCCGACGACGACCGATCGGCTGTTGCCCTCGGTGTCGACCGCCATGACCTCCTCGCCGCTCTTCACTTCGGAAAGGTACTTGGTCTTGCCGTCGGCGGTGAGCACGTAAGCATGTACAGCACCGGCATTGACCCTGAAAGGTCTAGCAGCCACGTACTCGCTCTCCATTGCTTCCGATTGGATCAGGAACAGGCAATTGGACTGAGAACCGACCAGCATGCCTTCGCCGATGCGTAGCAGGGAACAGGTGTCAAGGCAAACACGATCACCTATGTTTACCGGTACGATGCGTGTCACCTTGACCGCGGTGAGCCCGATCTTCGGCCTCTCCCCTTGGGTCAGGTCCATGAAGTCCTTGATGAACGAAGCGTCCTTTGGTTCGATGACGATACCATCGACGCCCACCTCCAGCGTCTTCGAGAACACCTTCGCCTCTTCCGGTGTCGCCGCTCCGGCCAGTATCCTTGTCTTTGACCTTTGGAACTCGGCGATCAAGTTCTCCAGGGGAATGATCTTCCAGTCGTTGGCGGCAATGAGCACGTTGGCCACCTTTCCTTTGAGAACGGAGGCTTTGGCCAGGTCCTCCGGATGATCGATGACCACAATGGCGCCGATCCGTTCGCCTTCCAAGAACAGGTCGGTGCCGTTCACCTCAATGGCCTCGAACCGCCCCAGACGCTTTAGCTCCTTATCCTCGGCTCTGATCATTATGATGGAATAACCGGACTCGAGTGCGGTTGAAACGATCTTCTTTCGCTCCTCATACGAAGTGAGGTGATCAGACCTGACCCAGACGGTCTTACCCTTTTCGCTCATGGGGGATCACTTCAGCAATTTGATGGCTTCCTCGACTTCCAGGTCCTCGATCACGATGGCGGATATCGCCTTGGTGATCCCGGTGACGTTCCGGTGCTGGAAGATGTTTCGGCCGATCGAGACACCCTTTCCTCCGGCGTCCACGGAATCGCGTACCATCTGCAATAGCTTCTCGTCCGAGTCGATCTTCGGACCGCCGGCGATGACCACCGGTGCCAGTGCGCCTCTGACCAGCTCACGGAAGGAATCGATGTCCCCGGTGTAGTTGGTCTTGACGATATCCGCGCCCATTTCGGCGGCGACACGTGCGCACAGTTTGAGCTTGTCGATATCGAAAGCATCCGCGGCATCCTTTCCCCTCGGGTAGATCATGCAAAGCAGAGGAACACCCCACTCAGTGCACTTCCTGCTGATCTCTCCGAAGTCCGCCAGCATCTGGTCATCCCAGTCGTTGCCCAGGTTAACGTGGATCGAGACCGCGTCCGCCCCGAGCTTCAACGATTCCTCGACCGTGGTGACGAGCACCTTCTTGCTCGGATTGGGACTGAGATTGGTGCTTGCCGAAAGATGAATGATGAGCCCGATGTCACGCCCAAAGGACCGGTGGCTGTATGGGGGAATGCCTTTGTGCAACACTATGGCGGTCGCCCCTCCCTGGGACACCTTGTCTATCGTGGACTTCATGTCCAGCAATCCTTCCATGGGCCCCATCGAGATTCCGTGATCCAACGGGACGATGACCGCACGGCCCGTCGACCGGTCCATGATGCGCTCCATCCTTACGCTCTTTCCAAGCACTGTATCACCCTTTTTCCGTGTCAATATCTAGCATGCTTATTTAAGTTTCGCCGCATACCATGAGTTGAACCTTTGTAGCATGCGCAACCCATCTCTGGGTGATATCACACGTTTTCGGTTCATCATTGGTGCCTTCTGGTTTATAGGTTTCCTAGACAGACCGATGTTCAAATAGGTTCAATGATAACCAATATTATACAGTAGAACAATGTCATGGGCATATGTGGAAGCAGATCGCGAACTACTTCGGCCGTTATCCTTCTCAGGCGAAAGTGGCAAAGCTGCTATTAGAGAATGGCATGAGTGTTTGCAAGGGCAGGATATATTGCGGGGAGGTGGAGGTGGCGGACGTCGCCCTCGGAAGGGCAGCTGGCGTCGATCGACGGATCGTCCGCGCGGCCATCGAGACCATCGAGTCCAGTCCTGAGCTTTCCAAGGTGTTCGCAGCACTGAGGCCGACGTTGCTCCTTAGAGATGTGGCACCGGTCATGGGCTGGTCTGTGATCGAGATAATCCCGGACAACGCCACCGCAACAGGCATCGTAGCCGACGTGACGACCGTCATCTCCAACGCCGGGATCAGCATCCGGCAGGTGTTGGTGGGAGATCCCGACCTAAGCATCGAACCGAAGCTGTATGTCATCACCGAGAGTCCGGTGCCCCCTGAGCTGATACCCAGCCTGAAGGCCTGCCGGGGCGTCAAGACGATCATCATTCATTGATCACCATGGTAAATGTCCAGAAGGGATCTCCCGCTCCCTACATCGGGGTCGCTGTCGCTGTCTTCAGTGTATCGTTCGCATCGATATTCATTCGCTGGAGCGATGTCCCACCGGTCGTGATCGCGGCGTACCGGATGCTTTTTGCCGCCCTCATGCTGCTCCCGTTCGCGATCGTCCACAGAGAGGCGCAGTTCAAATACCTGGACCGAAGCACTTTTTCCTGGCTTCTGGTCATCGGCCTCGTGCTCGCATTGCACTTCGCCACTTGGATCACGTCTCTCGGAATGACATCGGTGGCGAGCTCCACCCTACTGGTCACGGCTCATCCCTTGCTGGTCGGGGTCGTTTCCATACTATTTTTCAAGGAATCTGGAAAATGGACCGCTCTGGGGGTTACGATAGGTTTCGCCGGTGTGGTCTTCATATCCCTGTTGTCCCAGGGGGACGGTTCATGGGATGGAAACTTTATGGCATTGCTTGGTGGGGTCTTTGCCGGGATC
This sequence comes from Methanomassiliicoccales archaeon, assembly GCA_050014375.1. Taxonomy (GTDB): domain Archaea; phylum Thermoplasmatota; class Thermoplasmata; order Methanomassiliicoccales; family UBA472; genus DASXVU01. The sequence continues at coordinate 22,225 of JBEKDM010000001.1, forward strand.
TATATTCTGAGCGGCAGGAGAATGCGGAAGAAAGTGAACCTGATCGCCTATGCTTTCATCATCTATCTTTCCGCAGCGGCATTCCTCTTCCTTGCGGCCATTGTCTTGGACCAGCCGATTTGGCCATATCCGATGCAGGAGTTCATTTTGTTCCTATTGCTCGCCGGCGTATCAACGATATTGGGCCATACGGTCTATAATTGGTCATTGAAGTACGTCACCGCTCCGCTGGTCAGCGCATCGTTGCTCGGTGAGCCCATCCTCGCCTCGGTGCTGGCCCTATTCATCCTTGGGGAGATACCATCTTATTACATCATCCCTGGAGGGGCATTGATACTCATCGGGGTTTTGTTCGTGCTCTATGATGAGCTCTCGAACAAGAAAAATGTGGGTAGTGCATAGGGGCGCTCTCGAACGGATAGCCAAGGATCTGAACTTGAACACCTGGGTCTTCGTCACAGTCCATCGATGAGGTCTATATTGTCGAACAAGTCCTAGGCCAGGATCGGGCTGCCGCAATAATGGCACAGCAGCCCGTTTCCCTATTCAGGCAGGGCCATGCTTGTCCCGAAATTGGGACACTACATGGACTGGGCAAGTTTTATTTCTTATGGTATTGGCCCAAGGCCAAAAAGTCAATTCCGAATGCAAGGGATCACTTGTTGTGATACGAGGCGAGATCCCTTACGGACAGGTCTCCCCGTCTTCCCCGCCTTATTGCCCCGACCGTCGCCCGCGCCCCCTGCATGGTCGTCAGGAAAGGTATTTCCAGCTCCACCGCTAACCTCCTCATCATATAGCCGTCACGTATCGATCCGGAAGCGTAAGAGGGAGTGTTGATGATCAGGTTGATCTCGCCGGCCCTCATCAGGCCGAGCGCATCCGGCGCAACATTGTCCTTGACCTTATATACCGTGGTAACCGCGAGACCGTTGTTCCTAAGGAATGTCGATGTCCCCTTGGTGGCATAGATGCCGAATCCCATTTCCCCCAGTTCCCTAGCTATTGGCAGGGCGGCAGCTTTGTCCGCGTCGCTTACGGTGACATAGACCCCACCTTTCATGGGGAGCTTGTTCCCGGCCGAGATCTGAGCCTTGTACATCGCTGAGTCCAGATCGGTGTCAATGCCCATTACCTCTCCCGTTGACTTCATCTCCGGTCCGAGGATGCTGTCCACTCCTGGAAGCTTTAGGAACGGAAAGACCGACTCCTTCACCGCGACATAGTTGAACTCGGCCACTCCGACGTACCCTAGCTCTTTCAACGTCTTTCCCAGCATGACCTTGGTCGCGACCTTCGCCAGCGGGACACCGATCGCCTTTGAGACGAACGGTACGGTCCTGGACGCACGGGGATTCGCCTCGATCATGAAGACCTCGTTCTCCTTGACCGCCAGCTGCAGGTTCATTAACCCCTTCACCTGGAGCGCCATAGCGACGTCCGTGCTGATCTGGATGATCCGGTCGAGCACGAACGATGGGATCGTCTGGGTGGGCAGCATCATGGTCGCGTCACCACTGTGGACGCCCGCTTCCTCGATGTGTTCCATGATCCCACCGATGTACACGTCCGTACCGTCCGCCACGACATCTACGTCGATCTCGATCGCGTGGGAAAGGTACTTGTCGATTAGCACCGGGTGCGACCGGGAGACCTTGACTGCGGTGGCGACGTAGGTCTTCAGCTCTTCCTCGCCGTAAATGATCTCCATGCCGCGTCCGCCCAGCACGTAGGATGGACGTAGAAGCACCGGGTACCCGATGCGGTTGGCGACGTCCCGAACCTCGTCGAACGAAAATCCAGTTCCTGACTCTGGCTGCTTGATGTCCAGCTCGCGCATCAGCGCGGTCCAGCGCTTCCGGTCCTCGGCCATGTCGATCATGTTCGGGCTGGTGCCTAGGATCTTCGTCTTCTTGCCTTCGAGCGCTTTCTCCAGCGGCACCGCCAGGTTGACGGACGTCTGCCCCCCGAACTGAACGATGACCCCGTCCGCGTCCTCCTTCTCAATGACATTGACGACGTCCTCCAGCGTGAGCGGCTCGAAGTACAACCGGTCCGAGATGTCATAGTCGGTGGAGACCGTCTCGGGATTGTTGTTTATAACGATGGCGTCCACGTTCTCCTCCTGGCAGGCCATGACCCCATGGACACAGCAGTAGTCGAACTCGATGCCCTGGCCGATGCGGATGGGTCCAGCACCGACGATGATGATCTTCTTCCGGGTGGAGCGCTTTCCCTCCGACTCGGTCTCGTAGGTCGAGTAATAATATGGGGTTGCAGCCTCGAACTCGGCGGCGCAGGTGTCGACCATCTTGTACGTGGGCCTTATGCCGTACTTCCTGCACATCTCGGCCACCTGCTCGATCGACACCTTCGCATGGTTGGCGATGCTCTCGTCCGGATAGCCCATACCTTTGGCCGTTCGCAGCAGCTCTTTGGTCAATTCTTCCTTCTTGAGCCGGGCCTCGACGTCCACCAGGTTCTTCACCTTGCGCACGAAGAACTCATCCCAGGCGGTGAGCTTGGCGATGCGTTCGATGCTCATGCCCCGGCGGATCGCCTCGGCGATGGCGTAGAGGCGGAGGTCAGTGGCTACGGTCATCTCCTGTTCGATCTTCTCGTCCGTCCAGTTAGGTTCCGGTTCGAGGTCGACCCTGTCCGTTTCCAGCGAACGGATGGCCTTCATTATGCCCTCCTCGATGCTGCGACCGATAGCCATGACCTCCCCGGTGCTCTTCATCTGAGTTCCGAGCGTTCTGTCCACCGTCCTGAACTTGTCGAAGGGCCAGCGGGGGATCTTGATGACGCAGTAATCGATGGTGGGCTCGAAAGCGGCGAATGTCTTTCCGGTGATTTTGTTCGGTATCTCATCCAGCGTCTTGCCTATGGCGATCTTCGCCGCCACCCTCGCGATCGGATAACCGGTCGCTTTGGACGCCAGTGCGGACGAACGGGACACCCTCGGGTTAACTTCGATCACGCGGTAATCCCTGGTTGCCGGGTCGAAGGCGAATTGTACGTTGCAGCCCCCTTCGATGCCCAGGGCCCGAATTATCTTGATAGCGGCAGTACGCATCCGGTGGTGGTCCACGTCGTTGAGCGTCTGGACCGGGGCGATGACTATGGATTCGCCGGTGTGAATGCCCATGGCATCCAGGTTCTCCATGGAACAGATGATGACGCAGTTGTCGTTCTTGTCCCGCATCACTTCGTACTCGAGTTCCTTCCAGCCGATGACGTTCTCCTCGATCAGCACCTGCTTGATGCGTGAGTAGGCCAACCCGCGCCCGACGATCGGTCCCAGCTCCTCATCGCTGTGGGCGATGCCCCCTCCGGTGCCGCCCAGCGTGTAGGCCGGACGGATGAGCACCGGGTAACGGCCGATGTACTTCACCGCTTCCCTAGCCTCTTCCAGGGTGTGGCAGGTCTTGCTCAAGGGAACGGGCTCGCCAATACTGATCATGGTCTCCTTGAAGAGCTCCCTGTCCTCTGAAAGTGCGATGGCCCGCGGTTGTGTGCCATAAAGGCGGCAATTGAACCGGTCCAGGAAGCCTTTCTCGGCCAGCTCGGAGCAGAGGTTCAAGGCGGTCTGTCCCCCCATGCCGGATAGCACACCCTCTACCTTCTCCTTCTCGATGATCTTCGCGATCGTTTCGACAGTAAGGGGCTCGATGTACACGATGTCGGCCATTTCCAGGTCGGTCTGGATAGTGGCCGGGTTGGAGTTGACAAGCACAGTCTCATATCCCTCCTCGCGCAATGAGCGGCACGCCTGGGAACCGGAGAAATCGAACTCGGCAGCCTGCCCGATGACGATGGGGCCGGAGCCTATGACCATCAGCTTGCCCTTCTTGCCTTCGGTCATTTCTTGACCTCCAGCATCTTTCCGAACTCATCGAAGAGGAACCCGGTGTCCCTGGGGCCGGGACAGGCCTCGGGGTGATATTGGACAGAGAAGATGGGTAGTTCGGTGTGCCTCATGCCCTCCACGGTGCCGTCATTGACGTTGGTCTGCTCGACCACCAGACCGCTGCCGTCGATCGACTCCGGGTCGACCGCGTAACCATGGTTCTGGGAGGTGATGAACACCCGGTCCCGGTACTTCACCGGTTGGTTCGCCCCGCGGTGCCCGAACTTCATCTTGTAAGTGGAGCCTCCGAAAGCAAGCCCTAGAAGCTGGTTTCCCATGCAGATGCCCATGATCGGGTACTGGTCCTTGATCTCAGCGATGGTCCGGACGGTCGTGCTCTTTAGGTCTGGATGGGACGGGTCGCCAGGTCCATTAGATATCAATACCCCGTCGATCTGGTGATCGCGGAAGAATTTCTTCGGGGTGTCGTGTGGAAGCTGGTAGACATTGAACCGCTTGTGCAGTTCCCAGACGATGTTGGCCTTGACACCGCAGTCGAACAGGGCGACGGTCTTGGTCGCCTTTTCGTTCTTGTGAAGAATGATCTTCTTGGTGCTCGCCATACCCACCAGGTTATCGTCGGACGGATAGGCCATGGTGCGGAGCTTCTTGACGACCTCTTCCGGTTCCTCGTCGAATACAATGGCTCCGCGGAGCGTCCCCCTTTCCCTGATCTTGATGATGATCGACCTGGTGTCCAGGTCGGAGATGCCAGGAACATTCTCCTGTTTTAGGTATGAGCCGAGGGTCTTACCCTCGTACATGTCGGATGGTTCGGTGCAGTTCTGCCGGACCACGAACCCGCGGACCTGGACCTTTCCCGACTCCACGTCCTTTGAGTTGACCCCGTAGTTGCCGATCAAAGGGTAGGACATTATCAGGATCTGCCCCATGTAGGAAGGGTCGGTCAAGCTCTCCTGATAACCGGTCATCCCGGTGTTAAAAACAACCTCGCCAAAAGCGGTCTTTCCGGAACCAAAACCTGTGCCTTCCATTACCGTTCCATCTTCGAGTACCAGGAAGCACTTTGCCATTAAGATTCGATGGTATAGTTAGGGGGTACTTAACTTTTGTTGAGCTATCCTCTACACATATGCAAGGGCTTTGTCCATCGTTGGACACATACAACATACTGGCTATGGATGAAAAGCTATCTCGAGGTCGGTTGCTGAATAGAGAACCGCCTCGCTATGATTTTACACTATAGGCAAGGAGCTAGGCCCGACGCATACCGATACATACACTACAAGTTTTTCACCATTAGAGTTGATTCTCCAGAATGGACTATGATGATTACTTCATGAACCCTGTCCTTCCCCAACCCTATAATAATGTCCGAACCTTTCACTTCGATAGATGCGTGTTCTCCATCAGGACCGGTTCAAGGGCGAGATAAAGGTGCAGGTCGATGCACCGGACGATCTTTGGCATCTCTATAACATCATCCAGATAGGCGATGTTCTGGTCTCATCTACCTATCGTCGCGACGAATCGGCCAAGGTCGACAAGGTACGCGCGGAGCGGTCGGAGAAGAAACGCATGGTCCTGGGCATCAAGGTGGAGAAGATGGAGTTCCATGAGTTCGACATCCGGCTTCGTGTAACTGGTGTGATCGTGGAAGGTCCTCAGGACATCGGTTCCTATCATACCCTTAATCTCGAGGAAGGGGAGCAGGTCTCCATCATCAAGATCGAATGGAAGCCATCCCAGCTGGAAAGGGTTCGTCGGGCGGTCGAGGACGCCCGGAAGCCGACCATCGTGTTCGTGGCGTTGGAGAACGATGAGGCAGTGATCGCAGTCATGCGGCAGGCGGGTATACAGAGAGTGGCAGAGATCACTGGTCCCGCCGGCGGCAAGATGTATGAGCAGAAACAGTCCAATGAGTACTATCTAGAGGTGCTGGCCAAGCTCAAGCAGGTGGCGGTCGGTGGCGTTCCGCTGGTCATCCTGGGGCCGGGTTTCGCCAAGGAGACGCTGCTTGAGCTGGGTAAGGAGAAAGAGCCGGAGATCTTCGAGAAAGCATTCGTCTATCATACCGGCCAGGCAGGCATGACCGGTATACATGAGCTCATGAAGCGCGGCCTCGGCACCGAGGTGCTGAAGGATTCGCGCGTCGCCCAGGAGGTCAACCTGGTGGAAAAGGTGCTGGAGGAGATCGCAAAAGAAGGGCCGGTCGCCTATGGCCCGAAGGAGGTCCGGGAAGCTGTAGACGCAGGGGCGGTGGAGACCCTCCTCATCGTTGACAACGTCGTGCGGAACAAAGACTTCGAGAGGATGATGAAGGCTGTCGAGGAACAGAGGGGTACGGTCATAGTCGTCTCTGAGCTGCATGAGGGGGGCAAGAAGCTCGACGCAATCGGAGGCATGGCGGCGCTGCTCCGGTTCAAGACCGCAACATCATATTCCTAGGCAATTGTCGTATGTAACGAAAAAGAGCGATGCCAGAGCTCTCACAGGAATCAAAGATCGATGGCCATTCGAACAAGGTCTTGACTCCCATATCCGAAAATCTTTAGTATCCCCGCTTTTATGGAGATAGGTCCGCGCGACACCCGGTATCACGACGATATGTCCCCTACGGGACTGCGAAAGACAGTTATTGTCGGTGATGGGGCGTTCCGAACTTATATCTAACAAACGGTGAGGCGCTCGTTCAGCCAGGGTCATGCCCGTGGTCGGCCGGAAAGGCCGCTCCGCTAGATCAAGTCCAAGTAGGAAGGGAAATAGATGAAGAACAGGGACGAAGTACTTGCCAAATTGAACCAGCATCAACTAGTAATCTGCGACACCACCCTAAGGGATGGAGAGCAGGCAGCTGGTATAGTCTTCGCCAACCTGGAAAAGATGCGCATAGCGAAACTTCTGGATGAGATCGGGGTGCAGCAAATAGAGGCAGGCATACCGGCCATGGGAGGGGACGAGAAGACCGCGGTCAAGAACATCGCGCATCTCGGGCTTGAAGCTTCCATCCTGGGGTGGAACCGTGCAAACCCGGCAGACATCGCTCATTCGATCGATTGCGATGTGGACTCGGTCGCCATCTCGATGTCCTCCTCCGATATCCACATCGAGCACAAGCTCATGAAGACCCGCGAGTGGGTCATCGAGAAGTTGGTGGAATCGATCGAGTACGCCAAAGCGCATGGCCTGTACATTTCCGCCAACGCCGAGGATGCGTCCCGGGCGGACAAGGATTTTATAATCACATTCGCCAAAGCGGCCAAGGAGGCCGGGGCGGACCGTTTCCGATACTGCGACACGCTCGGCATACTCGAGCCGCGCCGCACGTACGACGAGATCAAGAGGATCATCGAGGAGGCCAAGATCGACGTGGAGATGCACACCCACAATGATTTTGGCATGGCCACCGCCAACGCGTTGGCGGGCGTCCAGGCGGGGGCGAAGGTCGTTTCCACAACGGTGCTCGGCATCGGTGAACGCACAGGCAACACCCCGATGGAGGAGATCGCCATGTGCGGCAAGCACATATTGAAACTGGACACTAACTTCGATACTTCCAGGTTCAGGGAGGTCTCGGAGTACGTGGCACGGGCGGCCGGACGGGATATCCCGGCATGGAAGCCGATCGTCGGCGACAACTGCTTTGCGCACGAAGCGGGCATACACACCGACGGAGTCATCAAGTACTTCTCGAACTACGAGCCATACACGCCCGAAGAGGTCGGACTTACAAGAAAGATCATCATAGGCAAGCACTCCGGGCGGCACACGTTGAAGCAGGTGCTCGCGAAGCGCGGGTACGAGATCGACGATGATGTCGCCGGTATCCTACTGGAGCAGGTCAGGGCGAACTCCGTGGCGTTGAAGCGCAGCCTGACCGAGAACGAGCTTGTCTACATTTATCTGGATTACCGGAACGGAACGCAGGTCGAATATCCCGAGTGAAGATTCAAAGGAGCTGTTAAAATGGGCACAATGTCTGAGGAGATACTTTCAGGGCACGTCGGCAAGAAGGTCAAGGCCGGCGACATCGTCGTCGCCCCGGTGGACTTCATGATGTCCCAGGATGGCACGACCGGGCTTACGATTAAAGCATTCAACGATATGGGCGGCAAGAAGATCCTGGACCCGTCGCGGTACGCTATTGTCATAGACCATAACGCCCCGTCGCCGTTGGAAGGCGTTTCCAACATCCACAAGCAGATGAGGGAGTTCGCCTCGAAATACGGCGCCAAGTTGTATGACGTCGGGGACGGAGTATGCCATGTCCTGGTCCCAGAATCGGGAAGGGCACTTCCGGGTACGATCATCATCGGCGCGGATTCGCATACGTGCACCTATGGTGCACTGAATTCTTTCGCCACGGGCGTTGGTAGCACGGACATGGCCGCGGCATTGATCAGCGGCAAGATGTGGTTCAAGGTACCTGAAACGATCAAACTGATCTACAACGGAAGGTTGCAGAAGGGCGTCTACTCCAAGGATGTGGCCCTACATATGGTCGGTACGCTCACGGCCAACGGAGCCACGTACAAGGCGCTCGAGGTCTACGGTGATGTGATCGATTCGATGTCGGTCGAGGCCAGGATGACCATCTCCAACCTCGCGGTGGAGACCGGCGCCAAGGTCGGACTGATGCGCTGCGACAAGAAGACCGATGCTTACCTGAAGGGAAGGACCCAAGTCAAGTACGCGCCGACGCTGGCGACGGCCGATGCCAAGTATGAACGCGTTGTTGAGGAGGACCTCTCCGAAATGCCCCCGCAGATCGCCTGCCCGCCGGACGTGGACAACGTCGTGCCGATCAACAAGGTGGAAGGGCTGAAGCTCGATCAGATATTCATCGGCACCTGCACCAATGGCCGGGGGGAGGACCTGGAGATCGCCGCCAAGATACTCGGTGGCAAACAGGTATCGAAGAGCCTGAGGCTGCTTGTGGCGCCCGCTTCCAGGGAGATCTTCCTAAACGCGCTGCATGATGGAACAGTGGAGAAGCTGGTCAAGGCCGGTGCGATCATGATGACCCCGTCCTGCGGACCCTGCGTCGGAACGTGCAACGGCATCCCGTCGGATGCGGAGAACGTCCTGTCCACCGCGAATCGCAACTTCAAGGGCCGCATGGGCAACGTCAAGGCGGACATCTACCTGTCGTCGCCGGCGACCGCGGCATACTCGGCCATAAAGGGCTGCATCGCTGATCCGAGGGAGGTGCTATAATGCAGGAATTCAAGGGGAAGGCACACGTTTTCGGCAAGAACATCAACACCGACTATATCATCGCCGGCAAGTACAAGTTCAAGAGCCTGGACATGAAGGACCTGTCCACGCATCTGATGGAGGACCTGCGCCCCGGGTTCTACAAGGAGATCGAGCAGGGGGACTTCATCGTGGCCGGGGAGAACTTCGGCATGGGCTCGAGCCGGGAACAGGCCCCGCTGGTCATACAGGCGGCCGGATGTTCAGCGGTCATCGCCAAATCGTTCGCCCGGATATTCTACCGCAACTGCATCAACGTCGGACTGCCTCTGATCGAGTGCGACACGTCGGGCATCGAAGAGGGCGACGAGCTGAAGGTGGACCTGGAGAACGGCATCGTTTTCAACCTGACCAAGGGCAAGGAGATCAAGGCCATCGCGTTGCCGAAGGTCATGGTCAAGATCCTGAACGACGGCGGACTGGCGGAGCATTTCAAGAAGTACGGCGGGTTCAATCTCGATTGAACTCGGTCCGATTCAGCAAACACTCCAAACTCATTATTTTCCTTTCTTACCATCTTCTTTGACAACAAGGGTGAAGGACAGGCTGAAATCGACCTCGGAAGATAATGGGTCCAAGGATATCCCGACGTCTTAATCATCAAAGTAGTTCAAATTCTACTGGATGTTTGAGTTCGCCCAATCGTGTTAATCTCAGGGGAAGATGTCATCAATGCTGAATTGCCAAGATATCTGAACATGTCCTTGGGGACACTTATCTCCAATCGAATTCCCTCCCCGGGAGTCCCGGTCTCCTTTATTTCTATGTCGGTGATCTCAAAGATGGACTTGATCAGGAACATACCGAGGCCAGTATTGTTTCCGAATCCTTTATTGAAGATAAGGTCCTTTTCGCCTTGTGGTATCCCGACACCGTTGTCCGTGTAAAATAGGATCAGTGCCGATTCATCGTGGACCGCCGAGAGCTTCACCTCAGTGACCTTTTGCCCATAGCGGAGGGAGTTTTCAATCATGTTAAAGAAGGCCTTCACCAGCATCGGGTCCGATTTGATCTCCAGATCGGACACCGTGGATACCACCTCCACACCCTGAAGGTCAAGCATCGCGGCGGCTGTGGCGAACGACCGAGAAACATCCTGCCAAACAGGTCTCGTTTTTCCAGTGCGTTGATAGTCCCTGGTGAAATCCATGTGCTTCCGGATGGAGTTGGCAGCCAATTCGATCCTATTAAGATACTTCTCCTTGGTCTCGGGCCGAGAATCGCGCCGCAGCAGTTCGACGTTCCCTCCCAATAAGGAAAGCTGGTTCATGGTGTCGTGCCAGGTGACGTTCTCGAGTATCTCCAGTCGGTGGTTCGCCTCTCCCAGCGCCCGTTCCATTTCCTTCTCTCGGGTAATATCCCGGTCCACACCACGATACCCGACGATCTGTTTCTGCCTGCCCATGACCGGGACTACGTTTGATTGAACGTACACGAGCGAGCCGTTCTTGTGAACTCGAACGTTTTCGAATTGTTGAAGCTTGCCCTTTGAGGTCAACTCCTCGGATGCCAAGGGTACTACCCTGGACCGTTCTTGTAGGGGTAGGAATTCGAACACGCTCTTGCCTACTACCTCATTTGGCAAGTAACCAATGACGTTAAAGACCTGAGGGCTGCAATACGTGTACAAGCCCTTTGCGTCCATCTCCCACCTCCAGTCGCCTATCACCTCGACGAGGGCACGGAACTTTTCAATGCTCTCGCCTAGTTGAGTCTCCAGGCATGCCGTTCCACAGCCTTTTGAACATGATGGATGAGCTCTGCAAATTGAACCCTGGTGTCACCCCCTTTTTGCAGGTAGTGATCGGCCCCAGAGTTCAAGGCTTCGATCGCTAAATCCTCCCGGCCTCTGCCAGTGAACAGAATGAACGGTATGTTGTTATGCATCGACCTTAGTTGACTTAGCAGTTGGATCCCGTCAATATTAGGCATCTGGTAATCGGAAACGAGCGCGTCGTAATGTGACTTGTTGATCATTTCCAAAGCTTCAGCAGCGGAGCTTGCCACTTCAACCTCGACACCGTTCGTGCTCAGGAATTCTCTCGTGATTTCCAGAAACATCGGGTCATCGTCTGCGTAAAGAATCCGCATTGTTCCAATGAAATGAGAGGAATGAGGTAGCTATTATTATCTGGGTCATTACATCAGATATGGAATGTACTCAGTTTATAAGTATAGACCGTTTCATACTTATTCTCTGGACATTATTTTTATTGTGATGGTATATACAGTATGCATATCGAGGATTCTCGGTATTTGCAGTACCCTCTTACATGGGCTTCTTCTGTATTGAGAACAAATGATGAATGGACCATCCCTTGAAGTGCCTCAGAAGAAGTAGCTCACGAGAACATGATCGAGAAGAAAGACGGATCCGCTATGTCGCTCGTCGTCCTTGCCATGTTGTTGGTCGCCGCAGTCATAATGTCGCTTCTGCTTGGAAGAAAATCGGACGTGTAAGTCCCACCTGAATATTGGAAGATTAGTTTATTCCGAGATGGGGATCAATGCAGTAAAATCTTCCACTTTCTTCTGCCAGCCCTCTTCAAGGGGTCCTTTTATCCCGGTCACAAGGACCTTTGCCTCGGCAACCTTCTGCAGACCCTTGGGTTCCAACAGCTCATTCATGATCGGTATGATGCGCTGCCACTTGGCCTGTTCTTCCTCGGTCGGCATCTGGCCGGTTTTCTTGTTCGGTCTCGGTGCTCCCTGGGTAGTCAAGATGGCGTACTTGGTCCCGGATGGCAGCTTGACCTTTCTCAGGAAGCGACGCATGCTCCCTATGGGCTTCCCAATTCTTCCAGGAGAACTGAAGACATAAAGGTCTGCTTCGGCAAGTTGTTTCGGTCGAACCTCCCGAATGTGGTGAACGTTCACCGTCACTCCCTTTGCCGCCATGAGCTTCTTGAACTCTTCCGCGACCATTACACCGTTCCCGTACTTTGATGCGTGAAAGTATTCGATCTTCATATTGAATCCCATCAATATATCGTTCGGTTTAATATTAATTAGGATGTCCCTTCACGGTGTTCCGGTGAGGAGTTTCTCCGCGAATTCCTTGGCGGAGTACAAGTCCTTCTCGTTTGGCCTCTTCTTGTTTATTCCGCCTACGAGTTTGAAAATCCCATAGGTGTCCCAACCCTTGCATGCGAAATCGGCCACAACTTTGTATTCCTTCCCTTCCAGGATATTCCTCAGCTCGTCGTGATAACTTATCTTTCCATAACCGCTAGTTGAGAAGATGAAAGCTTTGGATTTGGACCGAGGCAGTTCTTTCGCAAGTCTCAAGAGGCGCGCATGGAACTTGCTCATGAAGATACCCGAACCCAAACCTATCAGATCATAGCCAGATACAGTGGCTGGATCTACATCCTTTGCCTCCAACAGATCGGCCCCAATGGCCTCGGCTATCGTTCTTGCTACCTTCTCCGTATTACCATGCTCGACGGACACATAAGCAACCAGGCATTTCATCGTATTAACCTCCAACTAAGATAGATCTGTTCTCCGCACTATGTCAGCAAAGCCATATCCATATCGGTCACATTTTGGGGTATAGGATAGAAACCCTGCTGGATCACTACTGCCTGACCGGTCTCTTGATCGATGATCCATTTCATGTAGTCGAGCAAGGTACCGGTCGGCCTCTCTCCCAGGTAAAGATACAGGTATCTGGCCAATGGATAGTCGAACGACTCGACATTGGTCTGCGTGGGTTTGTATGAGGGGGATGTGGCGTTATTCTTCAAGGACAATATCTTAACATCCGGATAATTGTTCACAAACCCTACCCCGACATAGCCTATCGCCCCTTGATGGGACGGAGACAGAATGTCGGCGATCATTACGTCATAATTGTCGTATTCGGTCATGTTCGCCGTGTAGTTCTGGTTGTTCAGAACGTTCTGCTGGAAGAATGTATAGGTTCCCGAGGTGTTATTCCTACCGTATACCAGGACCGGAGTATCTGGACCCCCCAGTTGCCTCCAATTGTTGATGCTTCCGTTGTAAACACCCTTCAGCTGTTCCAATGTTAATTCGGTGATGTTATTGTTGTATAGGTAAGGATTGACCAGCATGGCAATGCCGTCCAGGGCCACCTTGATCTCGACTATTTTCATACCCTGAGCAGTGGCATTGGCCAATTCTGCCGAGCTCATCTTTCTCGATGCCTGGGCGATGTCCACCTTGTGATCGAGGAGCGCCGATATGCCGGGACCGCTTCCCCCCCGAGTGACGTTAATCTGCACCAGGTTGTCCTTTGCCTCATAGTCAGCCGCCCATTTCAAGCAAAGTTCGTACATGGTCTCCGAGCCTGCCTGATCGATGAACGTCCTGGTCTTTTCGGCCTCACTGGTCTTGTTTAGGAGCAATATGCTTCCGAGGGCCGCCGCGGCCACGATCAAGGTAACGGCTATGGCCATAATTTTCTTTGAGATCATGAATCGGTCTCCCTGATCGATATTCTTATCATTCTTTCGTTGTCATAAATAGATGAAGTACAGAGTTCTCCGATATTACTTACTCTAATTAGATTGGAATGTTTTTTTTCATTCATAAACTGGCCTCGTTTTCAGTTTCCCTGCTCTGCCCTGGGATATTGACCTTGATGTTCTCTTCATGCACATTTAATACTCTTCGGACCTCATCCAGCATATCCCGGATCCCATAGGGTTTCGGGACCATGCCCAAGAATCCATAGTCTTTGTAATTGGCCATCACCGGGTCGTTCGAATATCCGGACGATACTATCGCTCGAGCATTCGGGTCCATCTCCAGTAATTTGGAGATGGTCTCCTTTCCGCCCATGCCTCCCCGTATGGTGAGGTCCAAGATCACCACGTGATAAGGTTCGCCCTCCTCCCAGGCCTTGCTGTAAAGGGTCAAAGCCTCCTCGCCTTTGTACGCGCAATCGACGGTGTAACCGTTCATCCTCAGGAGTTCGCTGCCAACTTCCAGTATCGGTTCCTCATCGTCCATGATCAAGACCTTACCGAATTCGGTCTCTTTCACATCTTCCCGAGTTGGCTTTGCCTCAATTTTCTCTTCGGAGGCTGGCAGGTAGATCGTGAAAGTGGTTCCCACCCCTACAACCGAGTCGACGTCTATGAAGCCGTCATGCTTGGATATGATGGAATGGACGATGGTAAGCCCCAATCCATTGCCGTCCGCCTTCGTGGTGAAGAACGGATCGAAGATCTTGACCAGGATGTCTGGGGGAATGCCCACCCCATTATCCTTGATGGTGATCATGACGTATCGACCTACAGGCAAGGGGATATCCGAGTCCTCTTCCAATTCCACGTCCTTGGCCACGATCTGGATGTTGCCTCCTTTTGGCATGGCCTGTTTGGCATTGATGATCAGGTTGCTGAGGACCTGGAACATCTGCCCCTCATCCGCTTCGACGCAGGACAGGTTCTCTGCAAATTCGAGGGACATCGTGATATCCGATCCCCGAAGACCGAATTGTGCCGTCTCCCGTAACAGATTGGACACCGACATGGTCTTCTTGATCGGCTCCCCTCCCTTCGAAAAGGTCAATAGCTGCTTGGTGAGCTCTGTCGCTTTCATCACCGAATGTTCGGCTTCCTCGAGGCGATGAATGCGCGGGTCGGTCCGGGAAACGGTCTTCCTCATCAGGGTCAATGTGCCCATGATCGAAGTGAGATAGTTATTGAAGTCATGGGCGATCCCTCCCGCGAACACGCCGAGGGACTCGATCTTGTCGATCTTATTCAGCCTTTCCAACAAACGGATCCTGTCTGTGACGTCTCTTCCGACCCACTGGATCTCGATGAGCTTGCCTTCATCCGAGAATACTCCCCTTATTGTCCATTGGAACCATCGGCTCTCCATGGCCGTTGACCTGAACTCGTGCTCGTGCTCGAAGACCGGTTCCTCCTTGTTCAGTTCCTTGATCCTATGTTGGACCCTGGCTCTCTCGTTGGGGGGAACTGGAAGGAATTCTCCTAACGGGTACATGCCCGGGTCTGAGCCGTTGGCTGCCTCTTCTTGTTCTGGATAAGATTGTTCTTTGGAGACGCCATAGAATCTTAAGAAGGCCGTGTTGGCAAAGGTCACTATACCCTCAGGAGTGGAACGGAAGACCAGCTCGGTCTGGTCCTCGACGACGGCCTTATATCGCCGTTCGCTCTGCAATAAGTCTCTCTTTGAGGCCTCCAAGCCATCCACCATGCGGTTGATCGAAGCGGCCAAACTTCCGAGGTCGTCATTGGACTTCACCTCGATCTTCTCTCCTCCACCGCCGTTGTCATCGATCCTCCGGACCCCATCGTTCAGTTTGTCTATTCGAGAGGTGACGAAGAATTGAAGAAGTATGACCGTGACAATGAACAGTATTATAGAAAGCATCAACAAAGAGAGCAGGAGCATGATCTCGCTGTTGACGGCTTGTTTGTACAAGGTTCTGTATCCATCCACCTGGACTATAAGTGCCGGTTTCTTGTAAAGATCATTGATGACGGTGAGACCGGTGATCTTGTTCTCGCCCATTATCTTGACAGTGGTTCCATGTTCGACCACCTGGCTCCCGTATTCGCTTACGTTTCCGAAACCGCTTACATAGTCCCCATAGTTGATCAATGTGACCTGGAGCTTCTGGCTCGTCAATTGTTCAGTGATCTGGTTCTGCAGAGCCTTGTCGATCATCTTGGCCAGTATGAAGACACCAGCCGGATTTCCAGAGTTGTCTCCCGCAATGCTGTGATGGATCGGTCTTGCTGAGACCATGTAAGGGGTAGAATCGACCATAATGATGCCTAGGCCTCCGGCCCCCATACCTTGCACCAGAAGATCGCTATGCGTTTTGTCGAGGTGATCGAAGAACCCCGTCGGGAGAGCGCGGATACCTCCGTCATAGTACAACCTGGTAATCACATCATAGGTGCTGTTTGTGATTATCACCGCGTTGATCCCCAGATTTTTGAAGGTGCTCTCTGGAAAGACCATTTTCATGTAATCCGGATTGGTCCCGTTGGCGAAACTGTAGGTCTGATCCCAGTTGGCGTAGCTTCGAGAATTGGAATCGAGGGTCTGAAGCTCGTTGTTTAGAAGATATACGGCCTGCTGGGTGTTGATCGTGGCATTGGTGTTCTCCAGATTGTCGAAGTTGTCCACAAGAAGGACCGAAGCCACGCTGAAGAAGGCCAGCACTAAGCAAGCAAGGCAGCCTAATGTGATAAGCAGGATCTTTGTTCCGACCTTCATCCCGTCACTCCAAGCAACCTGTTGAGGCTTTCTCAAATACCGGGATTGAAGTATATCTCTGTGACGGCACCTGAATCATTTTTGATTTTTTATGTATATACAAAATTATATGTCTGGATTGTAAATTCTTTTTCTTCATTTCACTGCAGTATACTCATTGTGTGTGTGCCCATATACCGAAATAATTGTACTGTTTCTATATACCATTTAAATGAATATTATGGTAAGTTCCTTCGCAATGATTATCTAGACTAGACCTCCAATTTACAGGTGTTCGATATGGCAGGTAAAAAAGGAATGGTCAAGGAGATCGGTCAAGAGGAACTCCTATTGCCAGAGCTCCTCAATCAAGCCATAATGGCCAATGACCAGATCAAGTATTACCTGACCCTGCTGCAATCCGCTCAGCAACAGGCCGAGTTCCCGAACAAGAGATTTAGTACGCTGCGCGAGGAACGAGGGTCTGTTAATGTGGAAGCAGCCAGACTGGATACTGTGATATCCGGTTCGGTCAAGGTGTCTTCGGACGAATACAGTATTCCACTCGCCGATGAGATCATCGATTCGATCAAGCGCTGCATGGAACAAATGCTCCGTCCCTTGGAAACGATCAACGATCATAAATGCGTCGAGATGCATGGACGGGCCCAGCGGCTGCTTGCTGAGCTTCCATTGCACGCCGAGATCGTCCCGATCTCCCTGATCGAGACCATCACTTCGGGCGAGCGAGGGGGTCAGGACAGCATCCATCTGCTGGTCATGGACCTCCACCGCAGGCTGAACGCGTTGCAGTCTGGCATGGCCCAGGAGGAAATCCAAGGGGCGAAGGTCTATTTGCTAGGCGATGGCGATAGGGAATTGGTGGCGGCGTTCATGACCGGTGTCAATCGGACCGCGCCATTGAAGTTCGAGCATCCTGGGCTGGGCACAACCGCTACTCGGGTCGGCGAGAGACTGGTCATCCAGAACGATATCGGTGAGACCGAATCCCATCTGATGATAATCAACATCATCGGCTTGGATGTTTCGATAGTCCAGACCGACGTGCATATGCCCCGGATCCTGTTCTTCCAGAGTCTGTTGGACCGTTACGAAATGACCTGGGAGGACACATTATCCCGGTCATCGGGCGGAGAACTGGTCGAAAAAGGACTGTACCATCTGTCCAGGGGACACCACAGTTGTCTGGGCCGAGAGCAGTTGGCAGAGTTCCTCCAGTTCTTAGGTTCGCGGATCGTCTTTCTGATCGACTGGAACCGGGCCCGGAAGAAGCTCCAGAGCTTTTTGCCCAAGAGTGATGCTATCACCGCCCTGCGGTGGGCGGCCGAGAAAGAGGTCGGGCACAGGGGCTTCCTAAAGCTTGGCGGTGACCAGCTGATATTCGAAGCACTGGAGATGGCTCCTCGAGTACCACTTCGTTACGGACAACCTCTCTATCAAGTGCTCGGCCGGGAACGTACGCTGGCGTTCTTCCAGTCGGCCCTGCGGAAGTCGGCCACCGATCTCCTGGCGCAGAAACCAATACGCCTGATCCAGGACGAGATCAAGGTCGATTTGCTCAACTACTTCAGACCGGCACCTCAGGAACTGATGTCGTTGTGCATCGGGCATGCCACCTTGATATTCGAGGTCGGTACGACCCTGAGGGAAGCTATTCATGGCCTGGAGCAAGGGCCCGACCGCCGCCCGGTAGAGAAGGATGCAGACCGGTCCAAGAAGTGGGAGAAGGAGGCTGACAACATAGTGTCGCGGGTGCGGACACTGGCCAGATCGATCGACGTGGCCGTCCCTTTCGTCGACCTGGTGGTCAATGCCGACGATGCCATCGATTTCTTAGAAGAGGCTATGTACCTTGTCACCCTGGCCCCCGAGATCAATCCGAGCCCTGCCTACCAGGAACTGGGGATGCTGGCGGATATAGCGGTGGCCTCCTGCCAGGAGTTCATCAAGAGCCTGTACGCCGCGGAACGGGCCTATGACCGCTGTGCCCAGAACGAAATGGTCCAGTTCCTCCATCCGGTGGACTCGGTCATCGAATTGGAGGAGAAATGCGACCAGGCGTTGCGTCGGGCCATGGCGGTGATCCTCGAAACCTCCACGGACTTCAGGTCCACCATGGTCGCCGTCGAGGTGGCCCGGAACATCGAGGAGTCCACCAACTCTCTGATGAAAGCAGCCTACCTCCTAAAGGATAATATCTTCGACAGTTTGGGGACTTTCGAGGTGAGATAACGGAAAAGAGGATGGTATTTCTTGGTGCAGGACGCAAGGAATCGGTCCCAGCAGAGCTGTTCGGGAACAAGGCATCGATGCTGTCCCGGATATCATCTCTCTCCATCCGCATTCCTCCGGCCTTCGTCCTAGGGGTATCGATCTGTGAGGATTACTATGCCAACCACAGAAAACTGCCGCCCGATGTGCAAGAGCTCCTGCATGAAGGCATCGGTTACCTCGAGGAAGCGTCCGGGAAGCGTTTCAATGATCCGAGTAGGCCCTTGCTGGTCTCGGTCCGTTCCGGAGCCCCGGTGTCCATGCCCGGGATGATGTCCACCATCCTGAACGTTGGCCTGACCCGGAGCGGGGTTGAGGGGCTGATCGCCCAATCCGGCAACCCCCGGTTCGGCTGGGATTGTTATCGCCGTTTGATCGCCTCCTACGGCGAGGGGGTCGGCAGTCATGATAAACGTGTTTACGACAGGCTCATGGCGGGGCGGATGAAAAGTCTGGGGCTGATCGACGAGACGGAGCTGGACTCATTCTCTCTCATGTCGCTGGCCGGGGAATATGAGGACATGTTCGGCCGATTGAGGGGAGATCCATTCCCTCAGGAACCGGAACAGCAGCTGACCACGGCAGTCACCTCGGTCCTCGACTCCTGGTCCGGTCCTCGCGCGGAGAATTACCGGAATATGAAACTGGTAAATGGGGCGAAGGGGACGGCGGTGACCGTTCAGACAATGGTGTTCGGAAACATGGGTTCCCTCTCCGGTTCCGGAGTGGCGTTCACCCGGAACCCGCTCACCGGTGCGAACGAGACTGTGGTCGATTTCCGGTTCGGGGTCCAGGGGGAAGACGTGGTCTCAGGGGAACAGGAAGCGGACCAGGAGCCCATGTTCCGGAAACTGTTGCCCCAGGTGCACAAGGAGCTTCTCCGGGCGGGAAAGGAACTGGAGGCCGATCTAAAGGACATGCAGGACATCGAGTTCACGGTGCAGGAGGGAGAGCTCTATCTCCTGCAGACCCGCGACGGAAAACTGTCTCCCTTGGCGGCTTTGAAGA
>JBEKDM010000002.1:0-41705 GCA_050014375.1 Methanomassiliicoccales archaeon
GAACCAGGGCATGCTCCACAGCGGCGCACGATATGCGGTCAAGGACCCGGAATCGGCAAAGGAATGCGCCACCGAGGCGAACATCCTAAGGAAGATCGCCGCACCCTTCATCGAGGATATCGGCGGCCTTTTCGTTTCACTTCCAGAAGATGACTACGGTTTCGCTGAGAAGTTCAAACGGGGCTGCTCCAACTCTGGCGTGGACGCTCGGGAACTGGACGTGGCCGAGGCGAGGGAGATGGAACCGTCCCTGAGCGGTGACATGGTCCGGGCTTTCTGGGTCGATGACGGTTCCATCGACCCTTTCGGCCTCACCCTGGCCAACATCGAGGATGCCCGGTCCAAGGGGGCCAGGATCCGCAATTATTGCGAGGTCGTCGGGCTGGACGTCAAGGACTACTCGATCGAGACGGTCCGGTTCAAGGACCACCGAAGTGGCATCATCGAGTCGCTGAACCCGAGCGTTGTGGTAAACGCTGCAGGGGCCTGGTCCTCCAGCATAGCCAGCATGGCCGGTCAGAAGCTCTCGCTGCGAATTGACAAGGGAAGCATGGTGGTGTTGAACGGGCGTCTCTGCCGAATGGTCGTTAACCGGCTGAGGCTACCTGCCGACGGAGACATTGTGGTCCCCAATCACTCTTCAACGATCATCGGGACGACCTCCAGCGGCGTAACCTCAGGAGATGGGAATGGCCCCACTGAGGCGGAGGCCTCCTTCCTTCTCAGGGAGACGGCAAAGGTTGTCCCGGGCATCGTCAGCGCCAGGGCGGTCCGCGCCTATTGCGGCGTGAGGCCCCTTATCCCTGCGGGCGGAGGAGGACGTTCTGCCAGCCGCAATTTCAAGATCATTGACCACGCTGGCTCGGGTATCGATAACCTGGTGAGCGTTATCGGGGGTAAGTTGACGATCTACCGGCTCATGGCAGAGAAGGTCTCGGACGTGGCCTGCCAAAAGATCAACAACCCCAACAAGTGCCGGACCGCCAAAGAAGTTGTCTCGGAGATGCTTTCCATCGAATCTGTTCCCGGCATCCATGACATGGCGCTCCTGCGAATGGCAAAGAAGAACGGTTCAGCATACCAGAATGTGTTGGAGCAATGCGTTTCATACCCTCGAGGAAAGGAAGAGGTCTGCACCTGCGAGAGGGTGCTGCGAGGGGAGATCCAATACCATCTGAAGAAGGGTGACGTGCGGGACGCCTCCGATCTCATCAAACGAACGAGGATCGGAATGGGATATTGCCAGGGAGGATTCTGTATGCTCGGCCTTACGTCGGTGGCAATGGGCGTCTCCAAGACCGCCCCCATCGAGTACATCGACAGCTTCCTCAACGAACGCAATAAGGGCATTTCACCTATCTTAGTCGGAGAACAGCTCCGCCAGGAGATGTTCAAGGCGCACCTGCTTCGTGGCGTCTATGGCATCAGGGAGGAATCCAGATGAGGCATCTCGACCCGGTGAGAACCGATTTCCTAGTCATCGGGGGAGGAGCGGCGGGCATGCTGGTCGCCACCTACCTCTCGGAACGCAGGAGGGATGTGGCGTTGGTCGATACCGGCACTTCTTGCACCGCCCTTTCGACCGGATGTTTCAACGGCACGGGCATTAATGAGAACATGCTGGACTTCCTGTTGCCCAGACTCATGTCCAACGGATTGAACATGATCCGTTACGGGGAACAGATGCTGTTGCTGGGTAACGCCGGCAACCGGTACCGTTGCAGGCTGGCCCCAAAATATACTGCTCTGGGGACATTGGAAACAATGCAGCGATCCAGGCTTGCCGTTGTCGGTATCGAAGGCAACTCCGAGGTGGACCCGGAACTGATTTGCTCGCATTTAAGGCAAGATGCTGGCTTCAAGGCTGATCCGGTGCACATCCCCTACAGGGAGAGTATGTCCCTGAACGCGTTGTGCGACGCATTAAAGCATGTTGATGCCGACGCGATCATGCTACCGCCGTTATTCCCTCTTCGTGACTACAACGCCGCCATGCTCGAGTTGAATGAGCGTACAGGAAGGGCCGTCTTCGAGCCGGTAACGCCACTGTCTCTGCCGGGGTTGAGGCTGGCCGGGGCCATGCACGAGATGCTCTCCATCAGCGGCTGCCGGGTCATGGATCACCGCAGGGTGACCAAACTGATCCAGATCGGCGGTCGATACGATACTGCGATCGTGCAGACCCAGGGCACGACCCAGGAGGTCAACTTCTCCACCTTGATCATCGCGGGCGGCAACGCCATCGGTCCCGGCCTATCCATCTCGGGTAAAGAGGTGACCGACCCCTTCGAATCTTTCGGCATCACCCGCAAGCAGGAGAGCCAGGTCGGAATACCTATCACTCGGGCCCTATCCTCCGGATATGAGGTCGATGGAAGGTATAGGGTCATCATGAACAACGGAAATTCTGCAGAGAATGTGTTCGCCTGCGGTTCCGCTCTTGCAGGCATCTCCTATCCATTGGGCAAAGGGCTCCTGGACGTGCTCGATTGTGCCTGGGACGCCGCCCACTATGCGGAGGTGTCCAGATGAGCCGGCCGTTCAATGCGGACCGATGCATCAAGTGCGGCGCCTGCATGCGTGCATGCCCGGTCGTCCATGAGGAAACGACCAGCACTTTCGATGGACCTCGCAGCCTGGCCGTCGACTCTTCGCGGTTCTCGCATGAGGTGAACTCGCTTAGGGACAACCTTTTCGCTTGCTCGATGTGCTGGAAGTGCGCTGACGTATGCCCTTCACGAATCGAGATGCCGCGGGCAATACAAAGGGCCAGGGCCGACATCTTCGATCGGAACGCGGCACTGCCTGGGCACACTAAGATGATGCAGAACATCGATGTGGATGGCCTTTCGGTAAGGCGCGAGTTGGACCCATTGTCGCTTGGAGTGGAGAAGGCGTCGGTGCTCTACTTCCCAGGATGCATCGCTGGTCAGAAGTTCCGGAACATTGCGGACGGGGCGGTACGAACGCTGCTGCAGAACTCGACCGTACGTACGCCCTCTGGCTTGGTGTGTTGCGGCTCGCCTCTTGAGAAGGTGGGCGACCGGGTGCGCATGGAGGCGCTGAGAAAAAGGAACCTAAAGCTTTTCGAGGGCCGTTCCCAGGTGGTCACGTCCTGCCCTGGCTGCACCAGCCATATAAACGATCATTACGGGATCGAAGCCCTCCATATCGTTGAGTACCTGGTCGAGTCGGTGGGCCTGGCCAAGCTACGGTTCAGAAACCACGGCGTAGTCCGGGTCGTCCTGCACGAGCCATGTCACCTGAAACGGACGGTAGGGCCGCACGCCATCGATTACTGTTACGACATACTTCATTCCATGCCGGGCATCAGGGTCCTTGATATGGCCGAGCCGGACCGCTGCTGTGGCGGCGGAGGGGGTCTGTTGTCCGGATATCCGGACATCGCCATGGACTTGGCCAAGACGAAGATGGAAGATGCCGCGGCCAGCGGCGCCGATGTCGTTCTCGCCCCCTGCCCGTTTTGCGTGCTCAACCTGAAGCAGGCCGGGGGCATGGACGTAATGGACCTCACTGAGTTCATTTCCTTCCGATTCTAGTTAGCGAAGCTGCTGTGCCAACGCTAAAATATACCATCTGCATCTTTTCGGTCATTTATGACCAACGATCAAAAATGTTTTACGTGTCTACACAGAGAGATAAGACCTGAACTGGGAGTTAACGGTCAATTGATATACTGTCGGAGGAAAGAGATGGTGGTCAGACCAAAGACCGAATGCCCTCTCTATTCCAGGGCCACCAGGCAGTCCGTCAAGGAACTGCACCGCTCCATCTATGGCGAGATAGAAGAAGAGGTAGAAGAGTGACCTAACGCCATTCCAGTAGCGCAGGACATGTCTCTGTGACCTCGCCCCTGATCTCGAAGGGCACCCATTGGCTGGAGGTCGGATATCCCCTCATGTGGCGAATCCTCATGCGCCGGTTCAGATCGTCGTCGAATTTGAGTTCGATTACACCATCGGCTATCGCCATTAAGTGATTGACGGTCTTTTCGTCATGCACGCTGTCGTGTATCGAGAATATCATGGTACCGTAAGAGCTTCTCACTTTTGAGCTCGATATCTGGAAGAACTTCAGTACCACGTTCGACTGATTGTACAAGAAGAGCGTGGAAAGGGTGTATAGGAAGACCCTCACCGGCCGGACGTGCTCGGAGGCGATGGCGTTCACGTTGAACATGATCCCTTCCAGGTCTGAAACTGGCCGCACCTCGGACTTGGGGAACGAGGATCTCTCTTCGGTGGAACCAAGCAACGAGGAGTGGTAGTCCACGATAAACAGCTTCTTGCCTAGGACCGCCTTGGTATCGATGCCGAACTGGCCCATCATAGTCATGATGTCCGATGGCAGCACATCGACGGTCACGAAGATGATGGATACGTCTTCCGTCAGGTAGTCCTTGAGAATGCTGATATTGAACTCCAGCAAACCGATTCCTGGAGATCCGACCATCAGGATGGAGCTGTGATCGGGGAGGGAGGCTTTGATCATTTTTTCACCTCACACAATCGGGGTGAGCGAGATGTTTCCTCCCCGCTCCCTTGCCTCCACGGCCAATGCATTGCATTCAGTGAACGGTTCCTCTCCGAACATCACGACCGTGCCTCCGATCCTTTCCACTTTGATGTGCAGGTTCGCCAAATCGGCCAGTCGTTGCGTCGACTTGGTGGAGGGCGACGTGATTCCGACAAAGATCCCGTTGTTGCGCTTGATTGCCGCCAGGTGGTCGGGAATCTGGTCCATGACCTTGTCCCCGTAGATCGATTCGAGCGAGTCGAAACCGATCAGAGAAAGCAGCGGCGAATCGGTGTTCCCGAGCGCGTAGGATATCGATTTCCATTTGTAGTCCGAGGCCGGGGATGATCCTTCCACTGGCATGACGTATGGTGCCCCGGCCACCTCCATCTGTGCCGCCAGTTCAGGGATCCTCACGTTCTTCTCGAACTGCTCCTTGGCCAGCATACCGATCATCTGATTCTTGGCCGCTTCGGCCGACGTCTTACGGGTCGGAAGCCAGAATACACCACGGTTCAATGAGACGAAGTTAGCAACCATGGCCCTTTCCAACATCCCGCTTATGGCCGTGGGGATGCCGTGACCAAGTTCAATAAGCGTCATGGAGCCCTTCTCCATGCCACCCCTCACCAAGCGGTCCAGATCAGTAAGTCCGAACGACAGCTTCCCGGTCGCATCTTCCACCGGTTTCCATTTTTCTGGGTGCTTGACCTCGTTCTCCCACAGGTTGGCAAAGGTCTGGATACGAGAGGTCTTGAGTGTGAACAAATACTTGGGCTGGGCGATCTCGCAGCCCCTCAGTTTCAGGATGTCGATCTCCCTGATGCGACGTAGCTGATAGTCAGCTAACCCCAGGATGATGACCCCGTCTCCCAGATAGTCGAGCTTCATCTCGTTATTCTCAAGGACAAAAAGAACATTGGAACCATATCCTTCGACCAGGTCCTTTTGGATGGCGGTGATCAGAGATGCACAGCTCATGCTGTATCTTTCGGCCATGGCGTCGATGGAGTCGATGATGATGAGCGAACGAGCAGGGAACGATCCTTCCACCACATCATAGACATGCTCGAGGTCCCCCAGGTCTTTCCCGATCATGACCGTCATCTCCTTCTTCGCGGTGCCAATGCTTTGCACCCCTAGGCCCTTTAGCTTGCTGAGGCCGCTGCGATGCTTGCCTACAACATCCTCTTTCTTCTGATCGGCAGTACCGCAGGCTGGCATGAGTTTTTCGGTCAGCCAGGGAAACTGGGTAATCAATGAATGATCGGATACCCGCATGGAGAAGTAGAAACTGTTTTCGATTTGGGCAAGGTCTTCGATCGCCTGCAGCGCAAAAGTGGTCTTTCCTGTACCGGCATTTCCGCGGAGAATAAGCGAATGACCTCCCGGATTCATGAAGAATTGATATATCTCAGCTGGAATCCTGCGGTTCTCTTCGGAACTAATCAACTAAACTCATCCCCGTGTAATAATGACTAGGCACTGAGACTTAGAACTCTGCTTCGGTTAATGCCCGTTTTGTTCTAATTATCAATAGTCGAAAATGATACTTAATCCATTTCATCGTGAAATCAATTCCAAGAAGCCACTCTTCTGTTTTGTTCGGTTAAATCGGATCTTGCATGGTCGAATGAGGACGAGAACATTGAAGATTTCTGGAATATCTGAATAGCGATATCCATTCAGTCATTAGGATCCAGCATTGAATGATATACATTAATTTATCAACTTTCTAAGCATCGCAATGGGATTGTTAGAGCCTTCCAAACTATTCTAGATGAAATCCTTTTTCCAACATAAGTCAAAGAAATCCTTAGAAAGTTATTATAGCGATTGACGCCAATGGCGCATGGAAGGGGCGGTACAATACAGGCCATCATTCTAGCTGCGGGAGAAGGCACCAGACTTCAGCCTTTCACAATGTCAAAGCCCAAGGTCATGTTACCAATCGGTAACAAGCCAATCCTTGCCTATGTCGTGAAAGCGTTGGTGGACAACGGTCTAGTAGACATCATTATGATCGTAGGCTACAAGAAAGAGCGCATAATGTCATTCTTCGGCGATGGTTCGAAGTTTGGGGCGAAGATCACGTACGTGGTCCAGGAAAAGCAGCTCGGCACCGCCCACGCCCTATTACAAGCAAAGGATCTGGTCCAGGAGGACTTTGTCCTGGTAGCTGGCGACAATATAATAGACAAAGAAAACATTTTAAGAATTATTCAGCATGATAACAATCCATCTGTGCTCGTCACCGATAGCGAAGAGCCATCAAAGTATGGCGTCTTCAATCTCGATGACGACCGTGTCGCCAGAATTACCGAGAAGCCGGAATTGAAGATGGGGAACATTATCAACACAGGGGCCTACCATTTCAACAAGGACATCTTCTTGATGATCGAGGAAGGGGTGAAGTCAGGCATGTATGGTATTACCCAGGTGCTTCGATCGAATATAAAGAATATCAAGCTTGATGCGATCCGTACCAATAAGGGTTGGAGCGATGCGGTCTATCCATGGGATCTCATAAAGCTTAACGAAAAATTCCTTGAGCTACATGGCCAGGAAATATCTGGAATCGTAGAGCCGGGGGTGGTCTTGAAGGGACCAGTTAGAATCGGTACTGGCTCTCGGATCCGAACCGGAACTTACTTACAAGGGCCGGTGGTAATAGGTAATGGCTGCGACATCGGGCCGCACGTGGCCATCTTCCCATCGACCAGCATCGGCAATAATGTGCAGATCGGACCCTTTACAAGCATTAACAATTCACTTATCATGAACAGCGTAAAGATAGGTTCGCACTCACACCTGGGGAACGCGGTCATAGACGACGGCGTTTCGATAAAAGGAGCGCTTTCTGCCTTCGTTGGCCCGGCACACGTCAGAGTGGAAGGCGAATTCTTCAAGGTGGAGGAGATCGGGGCGATGATCGGAGAGGACACCCGTATCCACTCCCGGGTCGTGCTCACGCCCGGATCTATTATCGGCGCGGGTTGTCGGATCGGGGACGGCGCGACCATCAGAGGAAACTTGGAAAATAAAAGCGTTGTGATCTGAGATGTGCGGCATCATAGGATATACTGGATACAGACAGGCATCGTCGGTATTGCTGGATGCTTTGAAGCGATTGGAATATCGGGGTTACGACTCGGCAGGAATTGCCATAAATTCCAACCCATCCATGGTGGTTTACAAAAAGAAGGGAGAAATCAAAGAACTGATAAAGATCCTACCTCCAATCGATGGAAATGTGGGCATAGGCCATACCCGCTGGGCATCGTGCGGAAAACCCTCCGATGAGAATGCCCATCCGTTCCGTGACTGCGAAAAGGGCATCGCCGTCGTCCACAATGGCATTATCGAGAACTACATGTCCCTGAAGAAGATGCTCGAGGATGAAGGTCATACGTTCACCTCCCAGACCGACACAGAGGTCATCGTGCACCTGATGGAGAAGTACTATGAGGGCGACATGCACGAGGCTTTAAGGAAGACCGTGGCGACCATACGTGGAACGTACGCCATAGCGGCCCTCAAGGAGGGCAGCAATGAGATCGTCGCGGCACGCAAGGAGAACCCCATGGTCATCGGCCTGGGCGTCAAAGAGAATTTCGTGGCTTCGGACGTTACGGCATTGCTGGCGTACACGAACAAGGTCCTTTACATTCTGGACGGAGAGACGGTCAAAATCATGCCAGATGTGGTCCAGGTGTTCGACAAGGACGGCGTGCTGGTAACTAGAAAGCAGGAGATCGTCACGTGGAACGCAGAGGATGCCCAGAAGGGAGGCTTCGAACATTTCATGCTCAAGGAGATATTCGAAGAACCGTCCGCTATCCACAACTCCATACTTGGGGTGCAGAACCTTGTGGAAGGAGAGCTGCTCCCGAACGCCAGTTTCAATTCCATAAAGATCGTTGGTTGTGGGACGTCGTTCAACGCTGCCATGGTAGGGAAGTACATCATGGAGGAGTTCGCAAAAATCCCCACCACTCTGGAACTAGCATCAGAATACCGTTACTCGCCAGGAGCAAAGGAAACGCCCCTGGTCATACTGGTGTCCCAGAGCGGAGAGACGGCCGACACGCTGGCCGCAGCCCGCGAGGCAAAGCGCCGGGGCTGTCGCACGTTGGGTATCACTAACGTTGTGGGAAGTTCGTTGACCCGTGAGGTGGACGAGGTGTTCTATACCCACGCAGGCCCGGAGATCGGTGTCGCGGCCACCAAGACCTACATCACCCAACTGATCGCCATGTACATCATCGGCATACGAATCGGATATGCCAAGCGGGAGCTCAGCTACGATTCCATGTGGAACGCCCTTTCCGCTCTTAGGTCGGCGCCGTCGGTGGTCCGATCCGTTCTCGACCGGGCGGCCGAGATCGAGGAGGCGGCCGACTTCATCAAGGATTCCCGGGACATATTCTTCATCGGTCGGAACATCAACTACCCGACCATGCTGGAAGGTGCACTGAAGCTGAAGGAGATATCCTATATCCACGCTGAGGGGTTCGCCGCCGGAGAATTGAAACACGGACCGTTGGCATTGCTCGACTCGAAGACACCGGTCATCGCCGTTTGCCTTTCAAAGGACCATACCTACGACAAGATGATGGCGAACATCTCCGAAGTGGTGGCCAGGGACTCACCTGTGGTGTCGATCGGCCTAGAGAACGACCGCGAATTGGCCCAGATATCCGACCGGGTGCTCACCGTGCCCTGCACACCTTCGATCTTCTCTCCGATACCGGTGACGATCGTGGTACAGTTGCTCGCCTACTATGTGGCCAAGAAGAAGAATTGCTCCATCGACAAGCCGAAGAACCTGGCCAAGAGCGTCACCATCGAGTGATCATGCGAGCCGTTCAGGGCAATTGTCCCGACGGGAACATCCAGCGCACTTGCCGACTCGATTATGGTTACGGTGAACCTCTCCGCTCTTCATCAGTGCCCGCATCTCCGCGAGCTTGCCAAGCAGGAGGTTCTCGAGCTCATCGTCGAACTCGATCTCGTGTTCGACATCTCCATATTTCAAGATGCCCCGCGAAACACGCTTACCGTTCTCGTCGCTAAGCAACAGACAGTAGGCCCCGATCTGAAGTATATGCGAAAAAAGCGGCCCCCGCGGTTGCCTACCAGTCTTTAGATCGACCGGGATCAGTTCGGTGCCTACCATCAAGATGTAGTCCGGGCGTCCGGTCAGCTTGTACTTCTCTGAGATCAGCAGCCTCTGATCGTCCGTGCCGACGTACAGGACCTTACCATCCACATTAACCTGGCGGCGCTTCTTCTTCGCTAGGCTCTCCGCCATGAGTGAATAGTAAAGCGCCATGCTGGCCCCCATTAGCCACATCAGGGCAATGACCTCGAAAATGATGGCCACTTCCTGGTCGACCTGAAGCAGAGTTACGGCGTTCAGCGCCACCACCATGACCACCACGCCAGCGACCGCGATCAGCCGTTCCTTGCGGATGCCACCTTCGGCCGTAGCCGAGATGCTGTATACCAGTATCAGCACCGCCCCTACCCAGAATACCGACAGTAACGTCAATAGCCAGCGCCAGCCATTTATGTTCGCTGACTGCATGAGAACGAATCCGATGATGGCCATCAGGGTGGAGACCGCGGAGAACCAAAGTACCGCCCGCTCCCAGGAACCGGCCTTTTTCTCGCTGGTCATTATTGTCTTCAGGTCTTCGGATATCCTTTCGTGGTTCTTGGAGCCCTGTTTCAATGCATCTGAGCTGACCTTCGCTGTTCGTCCCTGCCACCAGCTGAGGGGGCAATAGCCGAAACGCTCAAGCTCGCTCGCTGAAATAAAGTCGGGGTCCACAATCAAAAGAAGCGCTATGAATATTTGTCGATTGCCATCTGGTTAAGGCATCTTGCAAATTAGGCTGGTGATCGACGCATCGGTGATGTATATGCCCTCGGGCGGGGTGATCTCGTCCACGAACCCGAACCAATAGATGACCACACCTTGACCGAAAAGTTCCAGGTATGGCTCGAGCTGTTTCTTCATGTTCTTGTTCACTTCGACCCTATCGCCGAAGGTGGCCTTCGATTCTATCCAATTGACTTCCCAGCCATTCACCTTGATGGGCTTGTCGAGCAGGCAATCAGGTGTTTTCGGAAATTCCCCGCGCAGGTCCTTTTCGGTCCTGTATGAGATGTTCTGGCCATCGAGCCAGCACTGTAGCTTTTCCTCTCCCCAGGTTCCGCGCTTATATTGCTTTTCGGTTGCCCAGGGGGAATAGACGAGATCCTCCTCAGAGATCTCGATGATTTGCTGCCTAAGGGAATCGTCGGTGATCGTATCCACGTTTCTGACCAGGTTCCAGAACTGTTTCTTGGACCGACCACTCACCTGGTAGATCATCAATCCGGTCAAAATGGGAGAGAAGTTCCATTTCCTCGCCACCTCGAGAAGCGTCAATCCATGATTCCACTCGTAGACCAGCTTCTGAGCGTTTCTCTGAACCTTATAGAAGCTCTTGGTGGTCTCGCGGACCGTTCTTTGTGTGAAAATGACATCCAAGAGTTCTAGTTCAAGACCAAGCTCCTGGGAGAGTTTGGTGATGTCCGCCGGCTCATTTAGTCGGTCGTAAATCACCTTGAAATCAGTATGCTTCATCAGTTCACACTTACTGTTCCTTCGTACATGGGATTTAATATATAAATCTATTGCAAATTAGATTAATATTGAGAACATCTGGATAGGTCAGAAACAGACAGGTCAATGCATTGTCTCTTGGGTCCATTTCCGACCACCGGCCATTCGATACATTCATTATATCTGAATGCCTTTCGCAATTCATAGTCCAGTCCAATATCTGGACAAATGTCAGAGATGGGAGATATAGATCATGGCAGCATTACCGTACATGGCGAATCCGGTCGGCCCCCCGTGGCTTCCCGCAAGCGTCGCCGAGGCAAGAAAACTAGCTTATTGGGCCCAAGTTATCGCCGGAGTTCTGGCGGCACTGTTAATTATCGTAGGGATCGTCAACCTGTTGGTATGGGATAGTAGATTCCTAGGGATATTCTACATCGTGGATGCGATCATCGCATTGGCATTGGCTGTCCTACTGAAGGGCATGCTGTTCGACATACTTGACCAGGGCAAGTTCAAGGAAGCGAGCGAACGCATGTTGATCCTCGGGATCGTTGGTCTTTTCGCGGCTGGAATCCCCGGAATTCTACTCATCCTCGGCTATGTCAGGATGCAGGAAGTGTTCCAGCCACAATATCAACAGTATCACCCGCAAAATGCATCTGTAGCCCCACCGCAACAAGCCCAGCAGCAACAGGCGCCGGCCCAGCAGCAAACGTATCAGCAGCCCGCCCCGCAACAGGACCAGATGCAGACCCTACGCGAGGGAATAAAGAACGACCAGGCTCAGGCCGAGCAGAAGAAGAAGGACCAGAAGACCGAAATGATAAAGTGCAACAAGTGTGGAGTTCAATTCCCCTCCTTCATGCATGCCTGCCCGAACTGCAACGAGCCAAAGTCAAGGTAATCAAACCCCTTCACCACCTTCTAGGTGGTGCCAGCATCTTTATTCTTGAATTCTCTGATATCGAAGAGCACTTCTCCACCCCTTTCTATCAGGACGATCCGATGGTAAGGAATTTCACTATCGGCAGTGGAGAAGAAAGAGCGCCCCAGTAATGATATCTCCTCGGCGGGTATCGTCAGGGTGTTCCCCGGAGCCCCTCGGTGCACGAAGGTGACCCTGACCCCGTTCAGACTGCCGTCCTTCCATTTCAACCGGTTCAGTATCTCCCTCGGATAGGGCACGACAATTAATCGCACGTTTACGGCAAAAGCTTTTTCTGGCATACAATGCCTGCATTCTCCCATGGATGTCAGGTCGGTCACAGGTAACTTCGTCGATGTCGTTTCGGGGAAGATATTCCCAGCGAAGCTGTCTTATGCAGACGGAAAAGTGCTGGCTGTTGAAAAATTGGACTTGGCACCATCACAATTCATTCTTCCCGGTTTCATCGATTCACATATCCATATTGAATCTTCACAGCTCACCCCGTCCCGTTTCGCGGAGGCGGTCGTACCGCATGGGACCACGGCAACAGTTTCTGACCCGCACGAGATCGGCAACGTGATGGGCATGGACGGCATCCGTTACATGGTCCAAGATTCCGAATCCGTTCCATTGCGAATCTTCTACACCGCTCCGTCATGCGTTCCCGCGACCACTTTCGAAACGGCCGGAGCCAGGATCGATAAGGACCAGGTCGAGAAATTACTGGCCATGAAGCAGTTCGTGGCGTTGGGCGAGGTCATGAACTACATGGGCGTGATAAACGAGGAACCGGAGGTCATGGGCAAGATCAAGGTAGCACATGCTCTCTGGAAGCCGATCGACGGTCACAGCCCGGGGCTGGTCGGGCCCGACCTGGTCAAGTATATCAACGCCGGGATCAAGACCGACCATGAATGCCTCACATCCGACGAGGCGGAAGAGAAATTCCACCTAGGAATGTGGGTGATGGTCAGAGAGGGGAGCACGGAAAAGAACATGCGGGACCTGATGCCGTTCGCCAAGGCCAACGAGTGCTTCCTGGTAAGCGATGACCTCCGGGCGATCGACCTGATGAGAGGACATGTGGATGTGTTGTTGGAAAAGGCGGTATCCATGGGAATGGACCCAGTTCACGCCATCAGGGCGGTGACGGCGTGGCCCGCCTGGCACTATTACCTGCCAGGTGGTGTCCTGAGCGCTGGCAAAACAGCGGACTTCGTCATCGTGGACGACCTGAAGCACTTCAAAGTGAGGGAGGTCTACATCGCCGGCGAACTTGTGGCCAAGGAAGGCAAGGCGCTGTTTGAGGTGAAGCCGTTGAAGGCCCCTTTGGCGATACTCAAACAGAATCGGAAACCAATGGAGTTCGAAATAGCTGCCAGCGGTTCAAGCGCCAAGGTAAGGGTGATCCGGGTCATACCGGACGAGATCGAGAGCCGGGCTGAGACGGCCATTCTCAAGGTCAGCAACGACATTGTCCGCCCCGAACCCTCAAAGGGTATCAACCTGATAACCGTTGTCAACAGGTACAACGAGGCACCGGCATCTGTCGCCTTTGTGTCTGGGTTTGATCTCAAGCGAGGGGCGCTGGCCTCTACGGTGGCGCATGATTCTCATAACATCATCGCGGTCGGCGCGGATGCGGTCTCGTTGGCGGACGCAGTGAACAGTGTCTCCGAGCAGGGTGGATATTACGTCACTGATGGGGACAGGAACGAGTCCATGCACCTCCCGATCGCCGGCCTGATGAGCACCGACCCTTGTCACGTGGTCGCCGAGCAAGAGATCAGGGCGGTGCATATGGCGCATTCCATGGGATGCGGCCTCCCTGCTCCGTTCATGACCCTCAGCTTCCAAGCGTTGCTGGTAGTACCGGAGCTCAAGCTCTCTGACAAGGGCCTCTATGATTCCAAACGTAGGGCTTTTGTCGACATCGTTGTTAAGGAATGAACCGGCCAAGCCGAGCAAACTATTTTCCATGGGGATGCCGTTGCGGAGACAGCGAACATGCTGGCTCGAACACAGAACAGTGGCGGGCCCTAACCGAGGCGTTACTATGGAGAAGGTTGAGAGCTTCCGATGCAAATTAGTGACCTGGGACGAGATCGCTCAGTGGACCGAAACGGTGGCCAGGAAGATATCAGAGACCGGCTTCAAGCCCACCGTGGTCATCGGACTGACCCGAGGAGGTTGGGTCCCGGCCCGGCTCATCTGCGATCACCTGAAGGTGAAGAAGCTGTATGCGGTGAAGACCGAGCATTGGGGGGTCACCGCGAACCAGGATGGGAAGGCACTGCTCACGCAGGAGCTGAGCATGGACATCGCCAACGACAATGTGCTGGTGGTCGATGATATCACCGACACCGGTGAAAGCCTGATCCTGGCCTTGGGACATCTGATGAAGATGAAGCCAAGGGACCTGAAGAGCTCCACCCTTCTGCATATCGCTCACTCCAAGATCCAGCCCGATTACTTCTGCGTCCACGTGTCCAAGGAGGAATGGACCTGGTTCATATTCCCCTGGAACCTGCACGAGGACCTGCGGACCATCTTGCCCAAGACCCTCACCTTGGCCAGGAACGCAGAGGGAGTGCAGAAGGCGTTCAAAGACCAGTTCTCGGTCGATGTCCCCATGGACCTGGTCCAGGAAACGTTGCACGAGCTTAGCGCTGAGGGGCTCGTTCGCAAGGAAGGGGACGCCTGGACAAGAACGAGATGAGTCTGGACCGGTCCATCATAGCTCGATGAAGACCTCTTCTCCCTCGACCGTAACCGGATAGGTGTTGAGCTTTTTTGCCTGCATGTTGCGGAGCACATCGCCGGTCCTCATGTCAAATTCCGCTCCATGCATCTTACACCGAACGACATACCCTTCTTTTACCCCCTTGGACAGGTCCTGGCTCATATGAGAGCAACGGCCCTCCATGGCGAAAGGTTCTCCATTCACCAGACCGAGGACGATCATCTTACCTTCCACTTCCACCTTTGTCAATGTCTCTTCCGAAAGGTCTGTAAGGGTAGCTATCTTGATGCGGGCCATGACCTGAACAATCGATGGAACGAGGCCATAATCCTTTCGGAACGCCAATGGTCGCTCGATTATCTCAATTGCCTGAGTGGTTATAAATCGTCGGAACGTGGTTACTTTCGAACATGTTGGAGAACTTCAGGAGGAGCCTGGAGGCAGCACCCATCGTCAAGATGGGCGATTACGACTACTTCGTTCACCCGGTCACAGATGGCATCCCGTTCATGGAAGCGTCGGTGATGAGGGAGATAATCGATCGGATGCAGAACGTGGGGGATTTCGATTGCGACTACATTGTCGCGCCCGAGGCCATGGGCATACCGCTGGCGGTCCCGCTCTCGTTAAGGACGGGCATCCCGTACAATGTGGTGAGGAAGAGGCGCTACAATCTTCCGGGAGAGGTAAGCGTCCATCAGGTCACCGGATATTCAACCAAGGAGATGTACATCAACGGCCTGAGGTCGGGGGACCGGGTGGTGATCGTCGATGATGTCATTTCGACCGGAGGGACCTTACGCGCGCTCGTCCAGGCATTCCTGAAGATGGGTGTGAGGATCGTCGACATCATCGTCGTCGTCGAGAAAGGGGACAAGAAGGAAGCCCTAGAGGCCGAGCTGAAGGTGAAGATCAAGACGCTGGTCAAGGTCGAGGTCAGGGACGGGAAGCTGGTCGTCCTGGATTAGTATGGCTTCAGAGCGTCACTTGATCAGTCTTCTCTTCATCATGAACACCGCCGTCAAGGTAAGTATGACGGCAAGTACGCCG
The DNA here is from genome assembly GCA_050014375.1 of Methanomassiliicoccales archaeon. Lineage (GTDB taxonomy): Archaea > Thermoplasmatota > Thermoplasmata > Methanomassiliicoccales > UBA472 > DASXVU01. Next base: position 15,877 of record JBEKDM010000002.1, read on the forward strand.
ATGTAGATGATGCTTATCACGCTGTTCACGGTGAACATGTTCAGGCACAGGTCGCGCGTCAGGGTGGTCACATGCGTGAGCGGCAGAGCGTACGCCCCGGCGGCAGCCCACGAGGGCAGCAGGGACAATGGAAAGAACGTTCCGCTTAGCAGGAACATCGGCGTGATGAACAGGAAGAACGGGTAGTTGTAGGAGTCGATGTTGGGTACGATTGCCGTGAATATCAAAGCCATCGAGGAGAACATCAGCCCGCCGAAGAACGCTATGAATGGGATCAGCAGCAGACCGGGGAAGCTCGCGGCTCCTACGACGATGATCACCAGCAGCACGATGCTGGCATTGATCATCGCCTTGGTCGCACCCCACAGTACCTCGCCCACGATGACGTCCTCGATCGACAGCGGCGTTGCGATCATGGCGTCGAACGTCTTCTGGTAATGCATACGCACGAACGACCCGTAGGTGCATTCGTAGAAGGAGTTGTTCATGATCGATATGGCCACCAGGCCGGGGGCGAGGAAGGCCACATAGCTGATCTGCCTTCCCTCATAGGGCGGCAATGTGACCGCGGCCCCGAAACTGAAGCCCATCGCCAGCAGGTACAGCACAGGTTCGATGAACGGCGGCAGGAAGTTCGTCTTCCAGGTCTTCAGGAAAACGTCCTTGTTCCTCCTCCATGCGTCCCAGGAACGCCAGCTGATGTTTCCAACCAGGGTCATTCCACCAGCCCCCTGCCGGTCAGTTTGAGGAACACGTCCTCCAGGGTGGCGTTCCTGATAATGCTGCGTTCCAAAGGCACTTTGTCCTTGATCTGGGCCATCACGGCGGCGCTGTCGTTGGTATAGACGAATATCCGGTCCGCGTACCGTTCGAAGGTCCAGCCGTTCTCCGTAATGAGACTGATCAGTTCATCTGAAGGCGGTATCATCTCCAGCACCTGGGAGCTGACATGCTTCTCGATCAGGTCCCGGGGATTCCCCTCGGCCACGATCTTTCCCTTGTCCAGGATGATGAGCCGGTCGCATAGCTGCTCCGCCTCATCCATATAATGGGTGGTCATGATGACCGTGACCTTGCGCTTCTTGAGCTCCCTCACCCTCTCCCAGATGAGGTGCCTGGCCTGGGGATCGAGACCGGTCGTCGGCTCGTCCAATATCAATATCCGGGGGTCGTTGATCAGCGCCCTGGCGATGATGAGCCTGCGCTTCATACCGCCGGACAGCTCCTCGATCCTGGAGTCCCGCTTCTCTTTGAGTTGCATGAATTCGATCAGCTCATCGGCACGTTTCGATGCCAGCTTCGGCTCTATCTTAAAGTAACGGGCGTAGACTGTCAGGTTCTTGTGCACGGTGAAATCTGGGTCCAGGTTGTTTTCCTGCGGCACCACGCCGATGAGCGCCTTGATCTCCCGTTGGCGGTCCTCTTTGACGTCCATGCCCAGGACGTTGAGCGTTCCCGCGGTCAACGGCGAAACACAATAGATCATGCGCATGGTAGTGCTCTTGCCCGCGCCATTGGGCCCAAGGAAGCCGAAGCACTCGCCCTCCTCGATGGAGAAACTGATGCCCGCCACCGCCGTTAACTCATCGAATTCCTTGCGCAGGTTGATGGCGTTGATCACCGAGGTCATGGCATACCGATGTATATAGCCGAAATGATATAAACCGTTCTCTCGGGCGAAAGCTGATTGTAGCAGACTGGATAACACGAAAGCCATTCCTATGCCGTATCGTGGATCTCGGATTGCTCTTGATGGTCTTGTACTGCACCTGCGCCGGTGCAGCGCTGGGCACCTTCACTGGCATCGCGCCGGGCATACACGTGAACACGCTGGCGCTGATCATGTTGGTCTCCTATCCGGGGATCGCCGGCTTCATGAACCTGACCTGCAACGCGTTCGGGATCGGTATCGGCCATGTGCCATTGCTCGTGTGTTGCATCATCATCTCCGCGTCGGTCGTTCATTCCTTTGTGGATTTCATTCCCTCGGTCTTCCTGGGGGCGCCGGACGAGGACACTGTCCTTTCCGTCCTTCCGGGCCACCGGCTCCTGCTTTCAGGAAAAGGCCTGGAAGCGGTTGCTTGCGCCGCGAATGGAAGCATGGCCGGCGCGTGCGTAGCCATTGTCCTCACGTTGCCCATGTTCATGATGATGTCCGATCCGATCGATGTCTACGACCGTTTCGAACCGCTGATCCCCGGAATGCTCGTCATCGTCATGGTGATGTTGGTGTTGGCGGAGGCCGACGATCGCCGGATCACCATATCGATCGACGCCCGTCGCGGTTCGGTGAGACGGCTGGAACGGATCGACGTTCCGATGCTGGTCCCGCATGACGGGGAGAAGGTCAAGGCGTGGGGCAGACTGGAAAGGGTCTCCCGCAAACGGTTCGTACTTCATTCCGTCCAGGGCGACTGGACTGTGCTGGCACATGCGGGTACACCGGCCGGCAGGGCGGAGGTGTGCGGCATTTGGAAGGTGCGGCGGAACCGGTCGTGCAACAAGCTATCAGCCCTCTTTCTCCTGCTGTCCTCCGGACTCCTGGGTTTCGTGGCATTAAATGGGAAACTGCCTTTGACCGGCGTTTGGGACGGCATCGACGGCAACATGCTCTTTCCCCTCCTCACTGGACTGTTCGGACTGCCGACCCTGCTATCGTCGGTGTCGTCGGGGCGAGTTCCGGCACAGGAGGCCGCGGTCAGCAGGGATCTCGAGACCCGGGCGGCCCTGGGGGGAGCGCTGGCCGGCGGATTCGTAGGCTGGGTGCCAGGCGTCACCTCGACCACAGGCACCATGATCGGCGCATTGGTCGACCCGGAACGGGACGATGACGAGGAAGGCACAGCCCGGCGGTTCATCACCATGGTCTCGTCGGTCGGAACGGCGGCGGCAGTGTTCGGCATCGTCGCTCTAGCGGTGACCGGAAAGGGCAGAACGGGAGCCTTGTTAGTGGTGAAGCAGATGCTCGGTGCCGAGGGCCTCGGGGCGCTGTCGTCGGCGACGTCAACCGAGACCATCTTGCTGTTGGTGTCGGTGTTCGCCGCGGCTCTGCTCGGCTACGCGATCACCTTACACCTGGGAAGGCTGTTCGCGGCCAAGGTGGGCTGCATCGACCTGGACCGGATGACGAAGATCATCGTGGTCTCATTGGTCCTGCTCGTACTGCTGATGAACGGGATACCGGGCTTGCTCCTGCTGCTCGCAGCCACCTTACTGGGATTGGTCCCGCCGCGCATCGGCACGAACCGGGTGCACCTCACTGGATGCCTCCTGGTGCCAATAACGTTCTTCTTCTTCGGGCTGGAGTTGCCGTTCGTCTCGTTCCTGGGAGGATTGATTTGACCGACCCACTGTACCACGCGGCACTGGCTTTCGCGGTCTCGGGACTCTTGCTACGATCTCTCGGGATGCCGCTCCCCCTGGCCTTCGTACCGGTCATGGTCACTCTGCTGGTCGACCTGGACCGAACGGTGTCGCCTTCAGAACGCTACCACCGGTTCCTGCACTCACCTTATGTGCTGTTCCTTCTGCCGATCTCAGCCATCCTCGCCGGCCTCTCCGGCGAACGGGCCATACTGTTCCTCCCCGCCCTCGGCGCCCTGTGCCACATACTCCTGGACGGTCTGTCCGGCGAGGAGGTCTGCCTTGTGAACGGCCGGCTCGATCTCGTTACCTTCCAGTTCCGCTGTCGTGATCCCCGCAAGGCGCGATGGGTGTGCCGGGCCGGGCTGGTGTGTTGCCCCCTGCTCCTGTTCCTTTGAGTACATCGTCCGCATGGTCGCGATGTCGTATCCGAACGGAACCAGCAGTTCCGATGCGGCGCGCAGCGACAGTTCCACGTACTTCTCCGGCTCGTAGACCTCGTCGCCGTCCAGGAACTTCGCCACCTTGACCCGTTCCTCGCCACCCAGCACGACATACTCGATCGCCTCCCCGGGCGGCACCGAGAAGCCGTTGCGCTTCATCTGCTGCAGCGCCGCTAACGACTCGTTGTGCTGCGTGTACTCCTCCACCTCCTTGGAGATGCGCTTCGTTATCACCAGCTTGTCCAGCGGCACGGAGCCGGACCGTATCGTCTCCACGTACTCGCCGACGATGTCCAGCACTTCCGGTATCGCCTCCCGGAACTCCTTCGAGTCCCTGCACTTGGCCAACCGGTCCAGCATATCCTGCTGCAGCTCCCGCACGATGGTCGTGGTGTCGTGCTTGCGCAGGGCGATGCCGCGGATCTTGATCTCGCCGCCCTCGAACACGCCATAGTACCGGTTCAGCGCCCCTACGCCGGTGGTGATGTTCGGCAGGAAGACGATCCAGTTGTATATGCCATCCAGCACCAGCGGTATCTTCTCGATCTTTTTCACATCCGTGGAGAATGCGTCGGTATCCCCGTCCCCCTGGAGCCATAGCGAGTCGACGATGCCGTGCAGCACGCGGAAGCCGCGTTGTTCCGCCAGTGCCGACGTTCGCAGCAGTATCTCCCGGCCGTAGGCGTTGATCGCCTCGTGGCACTCGATCCTCCCGAAGCGGGCATTCCGGTATCCGGTGTAGCCAAAGCAAGTGACCAGGATCCATTTCAGGGCCTTGGCCCGGGAGTCGTATTTCTTGGCATGCCGGGACCCGCTCTTGGACAGCTTCTTGAGAGCGATCCGGCGCCTGACGATCGGCTCGAGCACCCTCGGTAGCAGCCCCGTCACTTTCTCGCAGATGCGGTAGCCGATCTCCGGCACGATGCGCCTCGAATCGGGGCAGCACCCGCACTGCAGCGTCTCCGGGGATATGTTGTGCACCACCATGATGCTAGGGTACAACGAAGTGAAGTCGAACTCCGCCACCCGGTCGTGTATCCCGACCTTCGGCTCGTAGATGAAACCGCCCCGGTCCGAGACGATCAGCTCACCGGCGGTCTTGAAGTTCTCTGGCAGGTTCTTCTTCCAAAGCACCAGCGTGCTGCTGCGTACCGCCTCGTTCACCTGCATCGAGCTGATCGCCGTCCCGGGCGAGAGCCGGGACATCTCCTGCAGCGATATGCGCGACAGCCTGGTCATGTCGATCAGCCCGTACAGCCCGCCCTCCTCGAACGTGAACGAACTGTCGGCATCGATGTGGATGCGGCCGCGGAGCTTCTGCGCCGGCGGCTTGTAGACGATGCGGCCGTAGGTGAAGTAGCTCTTGCCCTTGGCGTTCCTTACACCTTTCTCCCGACCCAGGTCGAACTCCATGCCCAGCATTTCGGCCCGGTGCGAAAGGTAGGGCAGGTAGAAGCTGTCGCCGTTCTGCGTCAGGATGATGTCCGGGTCCTTGCGGCGCACCAGTTCCAGCACGCCCTGCAATACGTCCTCCTCGCTCCCATCCACTTCATCTCCGGCGAGCGATGCCGAGCGCAGCGGGTCCTCGTACGTTGGTATGTGGTTCCTGGCGTTCACCTTGATGTCCAGCCGCATCACCTTCAGGTCCGGGATGGGGTAATCGAGCCGGTAAGGTTGGTCCAGGTGGTGGTACCGCTCCCCGGTGTCCAGCAGGCCCATCGGGAAGATGCCGTGCGCCAGGTAGTAGCGGTGGTCCATGCGGAAGTCGACGTTGAACAGCTTGTAGTCGCGGTACAGGCCCCAACGGTCGATCATCTTCGCCGTCGGCATCAGCGACAGGTAGCAGTCCGGGACGATCTTCACCACGTCCCGCTTCTTCTCCCCCAGCCAGGTGCGGTGCTTCTCCACCGTCTGCTCGCCGATGCCAGCGATGCGCAGCCCGGAGCGTAGCTCGGCCATCTTGTCCTCCGGGGCCCAGACGAAGAACGCCGGACGGAACTTCCAGTCCACGATCTTCCGGACGCCCTGCCTCGTCCACAGCCACAGCACCATCGAGTCATCCCTGGTGTCGGCGTAACAATCTATGATCCAGCCCCTCATCGGACATCGCTCTTGCGCAGCGCCAGGATCTCTTTCTCCTGCTCCAGCAGTATCGACAGCACCGCGCTCTCGAAAGGATCGGTGAACGCGGCGTAAGTGGCGGCGGAGGCATGCATCCGCACCCGGTTGCATATCGAGTCGAACGCCACCTTGTCCTCCTGCGGCAACGCCCGGCGATAGTCGGACCAGCTGTTGATCATGCCTTCCGCGTTCATGCGGTAGGTGGGAACGGTCCTACCCGTCGTCACCACCCCCTGAACTCGTCCAACGTGGTCTGGTTACGAGGCACCGGACGGTACAGGGTGCCGACGTTCTCCTTCGGCAGCATGATGCGCAGCGCCTTCCCGTAGGTCTCGATGCGAACCACCCGGTCCACGCCGTCGTATAGAAGCGGCCGGAGACCCTTGCGGTAGAACATCTTGGCCAGGCCAAAGTTCGTGATGACCGTGACCAGGTCGTGCTTCTCCGTTAGCTCCCGCAGCTTGTCCATGGACCGGCGCATCAGCTGGAATGACTCGGACCACTCCATGTCCTTGTCCTGGAACAGGTCCGGGAAGCATGATATCACCACCATGCCAGTACGGATGCGCTTTACCTCCTTCTCCAGCATGTCCTCGATCAGGGTGGACATCTGGTAGGCGGTGAACGCGCGCGATATCGTCACCGAGGAAAGCACTTCGTCGGAAGACAGCCGGAAACGCTTGCACACCGTGGTCAGCTCGAACGGGTTGGCGGAGTTGCCCCCGTCCACCCAGATAACCTCATCGTGGTTCTCGCTGACGGCGTTGACCGACATCATGTTGACCATGCCGAAAACGATCCGGTCGGCGCTGTCAATCAGCGTCATGGTCCTCGGTTTCAGTCCGCCTATCAGCGCGTCGATCGGCGGCACGTAGGTGCGCACCGACCGGTCGGAGCGGTCGGCATAGGGCGTCTCATGCGAAATGCCGATGCTGGCATATTCTGTCTGTTCCATTGTGCTTAGTTCCATCGGCTCTCACTGTTCACCTCTTTCGTGTTATACATATAAAGGCGTGAAGGGGAGAGGTGCCCGAAAGTGCGGCCAGATGTATACCCATATCGCTCTCTCGATTTCGATAATCGGCTCAGCAGGATAATTAGGGGCAACGACATACCATGACCGACAATGAGGCTGACGCTCAAGGTTCTGGACGTGACGCTGGCGATATGTCAGTTGGAACCCGGTTCCGAGGTCGAGGAGTGGAGCGATGGCACCGGCATTTTCTCCGTGATGCGCACCGATGACGAAGTGACGATCGTGTGCAGCGAGGACCTGGTGCCCGAGGGCGTCATGTGCAGCAAGGGCTGGAAATGCATAAGATTGGTCGGCCATTTCGAATTCTCAGAGGTTGGCATCCTGTCGCAGCTGGCGCTGCCGCTGGCCGGGGCGAACGTTCCCATCTTCGTCATGTCCACATTCAATACCGACTACATATTGGTCCGGAAGCAGGACCTGCACCGGGCATCTGAGGCGCTTCGCATGGCCGGGCACGACATCCCGTAAGATCGAGCGAAAGTTCGTCGTCCAGCAGATTCGGCGCACCAATTGGAACGAGTAAATACTAGCGCCGCGATAGACGCGACCGATGGAAGGGGATGCGCTGGAAGTGAGACTTTGCCCTGGAGGCCAGGGCGTGGAGCTCCAGATGGGCGAGACCAAGTTCTTCTTCGACCCCAGGAGCACCCCCGACGGAGGAGTGCATTGCATCTCCCATGCGCACTCGGACCATTTGCCGAGCGCCACCAAGAAGCTTGAGGGGCGGTCCATCGTTTGCTCGCCCATTACCGCCACGCTCGCATCGAAACGGCTCAAGCGACCGCTCATCAAGCCCATCGTAGCATCAACCCATCCGGACGTGGAGATGCTCAACGCTGGCCACATCGCCGGCTCCAATATGTTCCTGGTCAAGGGCGGGAGGACCGTCCTGTACACCGGTGACATGAGCACCCGCGATCGGTTCGGCATCGAAGGGGCCAGGCCGATCAAGACCGACGTACTGATCATCGAGTCCACCTACGGCGACCCGTCGTACAAGTTCCCGGCCACCGATAAGATCGCCCGGGTCATCAAGGACTGGGTGGAGGACTCCATGTCCAGCGGTTACTCTACTGCGCTTTTCGCTTATCCGTTGGGCAAGTCACAAGAACTGATCCGGATGCTGAGCGAGTTCGAGCCGTTCATCGAGGGCAGCGTGCTAGAGTGCACCCGTCACATCGAATCTCATGGCACCGAGTATTGCTATCGACCGTTCGACGCCACGAATGGGCCAGATACCCCATGTGTCATGGTCTGTTCCACCAATGCTAAAAACGGTCTCACCAGCAGGATGAGACGGGGGCACCTGCGGACCGCCGCTGTATCAGGATGGGCGATCAGTTCGTCCTTCAAGTACCAGATGGGAGTGGACGAGGCGTTCCCCTTCTCCGACCACGCTGACTTCGAGGAACTGATCGAGTTCGTCAAGGGTTGCGACCCGGAGGTCGTCTACACGCACCATGGTTCTGCCGATACCCTTGCTGAAGAGATCAAAAGACGCCTCGGTATCGAGGCGAAGTCCCTCCTACCGCCCCCGAAACAGCGGCGACTTGGCGACTTCGAGTAGGCAGTCATGCTGGCAGTCATGCTGGACTTGTTATTGTCAATGGCAAAGATGGGAGCTGGTCTCATTATCAGTAATGACATTTGTCTAGCAAAACTAATAAATACTGAACTTCCTCGAGTTGAATAATATAATAAACAGGGATTTGAAATGAGCGAGACCACATGCAAGTTCGAACGGAGCATATCATTCGATGACCTGGAATCTGTCGCATTGAACATCGAGGCGATCCCCTCGATGGTCCCCAGACTTGACCGCATCGGCGTTTCGAAGCCGCAAAAGAATCGGATCAACAACAACGTATCAGTGGTCGAGGTCGGGTTCCGGCACTTCCGCAAGGGACAGCTGGACTTCCACGAATACGACCTTTACGAGTGAGTCAGCACTGCTGCTTGACCCACATCTTCGGGTACGTCCCGGCTGGCATGAAGACCCGGTCTGACCGGACGACGTTCCCTTCTACCGCTTTGAAGATCGATTCTGAATCCATCAATGTGACACCGAGGGCCACGCCTTCTCCTTTCTGGGTGAACAATGCGACGGTGGCGCCTTTGGATACACCCGGGTCCAGCCTGATGACGCCGGCAGCCGCCAGGTCCGCTCCGTGACATATCGCGTCGACCGCGCTGTCCTTGATCACGATCTTCGGAAGCGGATCCAGCAGGAGCTCGAACGGCATGACCATGGCCTTCAGCTGGGAATCGTCCTTGTCCTCCCTCCAGGCCACGCAGGCATCCTTGAGTTCCTGCAGTGTGACCGAACCGCTCTCGACCAGCGTGCCGGAACGGGTACGCCTCAATGCCTCCATGTTGGCACCGACGCCCAGCGCCTCGCCGATGTCGACGGCCAACGTCCGGATGTAGGTGCCGGCATCGCATCCGACACGGAACAGGACGTTCCGTCCTTCTATCTCGATGACATTGATGTAATGTACCCGCCTGATACGCAGCTGTCTTTTGACGGCGGCACGTACCGGCGGAGTCTGGTAGATGTTGCCGACGAAGGTGGCGATGACCGCCAGGGCCTTCTCCTTGGGAACATCCTTGTGCAATTTGACATGACAGACATACTCCTTGTCGGAGCGAAGCACCAGGTCGGTAGCGCGCGTCGCCTTGCCGAGGGCAATGGGCAAAACGCCGCTCACATGAGGATCCAACGTTCCACCATGGCCGATCCTCTTGATGCCAAGGATGTCCCGTACCCAGGCGGTGACCTGGTGAGACGTCGGCCCCTGAACTTTGTCCAAGTCGATTACGCCGGCAGCCAGCAGCTCCTCTATACTGCGCTCGGAAGGCTTCTTACCGGCTTTGAGCGAGCGCGGTGCGGCGTCCTTTATCAACATGCTTGGGGTTTCCATTCCTCAACCTTCTCGACCATGATGTCGACGATCTGTTCCGGCGTCTTGTCCGTCGTATCGATTACGACATCGTAAACATCGTCGCTCTTGATATTAATGCCATAGTAGGAGCTGTAACGGACCGCTTCCGAATCCTCCCGCTCCTTCATCTCCCGTAAGGCGATCTCAAGCTTCTGCCCTTCTCGTTCCACGACGCGCTTCGCCCGGGTCTCCAGGTCGGCGATCAGGAAAAATCTCAGAGCCGGGATGCCGTTCTTTTGCAGCATGTAGGCGACCAGGCGCCCCTCGAGGATGATGTCCTGATTGTCCCGGGCGATCTCGACCATGCGCTCGTCCAACAGCCTGTCGAAGCGCATGTCGTGCTCGCACAGCGCGCCGAACTCTGCCAGTGACATCTTATGTTCTTTGGCCATCTCCCGGAAGATGTTGCCGGAGACCACCATCCTATAACCTATCCGCTTGGAGAGCAGATTGCATACGGTGGTCTTGCCGGAGCCGATCGGACCGCTGATGGTGATCCTCATGCTTCTGCTGCCTTGAGTTCCTTCAGGCGCTTCGCGAACGAGAAGTACCTGAGCGCTCTCGATAGCACCTGGCCGAACGGAATGCTAATTAGAGAATACACCAGAACCCACTGCGGGAAGATGTATGATGTATTATTGAAGATAGCATAGCTCGACCATGGGACATGGAAGTACATCGTTGGCAGACCGGCTACGAAGACACCGAGGTACGTGAATATCGGGATGACGATGATCATCGATACTGGCAACAGCTTGAACTGGGTGGTGGTCTGCTGCATCGACTTCTGGAGTATCTTCGGCTGTTCGGCCAGGAGCTTCTTCATCTTGAAGGAGTTGTTATCCTTGCGGGCCTCACGCAGTTCCTTGTTGAACGCCGAGACGATCTTCTGGCTCCTCGCCTGCTCCACGTAATCGGTGAACAGATGACGGACCACGATGGTGAGCGCGGCCATAAGCAGACCGGTGAAGACCAATGTGATGATCGGATACTGGTGGTTGAAAGCGACCAGCGGGTCCAACGCGTACCCTACGACCGTTCCCAAGGCATGGCTTAGCGTCGGGTCGAAAAGGATGAAGATGGCCAGCACGAAAGTGAAGATGGTGACCATCCGGCCCATCCCGCCCTTCGGCTTGGCCGCCGGTGCCGGCGAGGCGACCGGGGTTGGAGAAGCGAGCTTCTCTGCCATCTCAGTCCTCGCCTCCGAAGAAGCCTCTCAGCACCGGGTGCATTTCCATCATCTGCTCGCGGCTTATCGCCTCGTAGAACTGGATCATAATGCCCACCGACAGCAACACACCGGTTCCGCTGGCATTACCGACCGTTCCGATGAGGTCGGCGCCCGCCGCCAGAGCTCCCACTGTCGCACCGGATATCACCGTCACTATCGGAATGTAACGCTCCAACACTCGTTTGAGCACCCTTGGATCACGCCGGAACCCGGGTATCTGCAGTCCCGAGGACTCGATCTGTCTCGCCACCGCTTCTGGGCCCATGTTCGTGGTCTGAATCCAGAACTTGGCGAACAGGATCGATCCCAGCACCATTACGCTGAAGAAGACTATCACGTGCGCTCCCACTTGCCAGGTCGCGTGCCCTAAGGCCAGACTACCGTACCTATCTGGGCTGAGTATCGGCAGCAGCCAGTCACCCACCCCTCGTGGAGTGGACAGATACCAGGCGATTCCGCCTGACGGCGTTGTCGATCCAGATGCGAAGAAGCCGAGCCACCACTGTCCGCCAATGAGCGGAATATGTCGTAGCACGTCGCTATTCCAAAGAAGTAAACTGAACATGCTGACGTTCGCCAGCACCGCGGCCATCAAGATGACCGGGATGTTCGATGCGTAGATCAGCTTTATCGGATAGCGGCCTCGAGCCCCCCTTGAGGTGCCATGTGCTAATGGCAGCTCTATCCTGGTGGACTCGATGTAGGACACGAACATGAAGATCACGATCGTTCCCACTAGCGCGATCATCGGATTAGGATTTTGAAGCAATATTCGTTCATACCCGCCACTTGCCAGCGACTGTGCCGAGCTGGCATGCAGTATGTAAAGGGTTTTCGGGATGGTCCCGACCGGCGGATTGGTCAGGCTTAGCGGGGATCCTGATGTGTACGGCTCCCAATTGACCGTACCAGTGAATATGGCTTGCGCCACGCCCGCAGCGATGAAGAGCGATATCCCACTTCCAATGCCCCATTTGGAGACCACTTCATCCATGAGGAACACTAGATAGGATCCGACGAACAGCTCGATGATGATTATTATACGAGCTATGTTGGTGCCGTTGAACAGTCCTGAGGCTCCGAATACCGTATCCAATCCGCCAATGAAATTGGAGGACGGAACGAGGTAACCGAAGACCTGCGGTACTGCTTCGACTAGGATCATGATTATGACGAGGAACTTCTGCGTGCTTTGGTATACTGCCTTGTCATCCTTGTTCGTCAGGTCAAGCTTGATGATCTTGGCACCGACGAACAATTGCATGATGATCGACGCAGTGACAATGGGTCCGATACCGAGGTGCATCAACGAGCCTTGCGCGCCTGCCAGGATGGCCCGGTATTGGGCGAAGATGTCCAGTGTCTGTGTCTGGTCAAGACCATAGATGAACACGTTGGTCATCACGAAATAGAAGACTAGGATCACGATGACCCATAGCATCTTGGTCCTGAAGTGGACGTGGCCCTCCGGCTTTTTAACAGCCGGTAGCCTGTCCGTTATTGGCTTTAGCTTGTAAAGCCTGCTCTTCTTTTCTTCCGCCATGTACATCACGGGAGACTTACTGCGGGAGGAGGATATGGCCGCCGGCCATTTCAACCTTCTGCTTTGCGGTCTCCGTGGCCTCTGCCACCGTGATCTCTACCGCGACATTGATCTTGCCAGAGCCGAGCAGCTTGTCGACACCCAACTCCGTTAGGTTGAGGGTATACGTCTCACCCTGCTTCTGGGCCGAGCCGTCCTTGACCAGCTTTTCGACGCTCTGATCGATATCGCAGACGTTCATGGTGATCATTGCGGAGACCATCTTCTGTGGCCTCTTGAAGCCATGGCGACCGAAGTGGTCTGGCATGTACTTCAGCATGTGCATTGCCTTGTGCTTGTGCAACCCGGCGTTGCCCGTACCTCCGTGCTTGCCTGCGCCCCTTCCGCTTTTCTTGCCGCGGCCGTGGGTCCTGCTTCCCCTGAACTTGTCGGTTCTGCTAACCATTGGAAATCACCCGGTTATCCTTACATCATCCTCTCGATGAGTTCGTTTATTTCCTTGCTGCGGTAGCCCAGGGCACCGCCAGCGTTGTATGCCCGCTTGCTTCCGCCATACCCCTTCTTCGGGGGTGAGAGACGGAATAACGGCTTGATGTTCTTCATGTCCGAGTACCTGACCTCGCCCTTGGAGATGGCCCGGGCGAACGAAATGATCGAGGAGAACTCGATGTTCTCCTTGACCATGGCGTCGTCGATGGGCTTGTCGCCATAGATCCGGCCCCTGAACTTGATCATACGGGCCAAGGTCTCTTCCGTGACCTCGCCCCAGGTGACGTAGTCCTTCACCTTGAAGAGCATTCCCTGTATGTCCGCCGTCTGCGGCAGCACCACACAGTGGTTGATCCGAGTTAGGCGGAGCATCTTCATGGTGTCCTCTATGTCCCTGTTAACGCCGGAGTGCCCGCGCACCCTGATGACTGCGAATGCCATTTAATTCACGCTCCCTTCGCTTCCACCGGGGCCGACGCCGGCTCGACCGACGACTGTGCCACGTGCATCTGGACAGGCCCAGAGACGATCTTGAGCCTCTTTTCCTGGTCCTCGGTCACGCGTATCTCGGAGGTCTTCTTCAGCGCGTTGTAGGTTGCCTGTGCATAGTTGACGGTGGTCTTGGTGTGGCCCTTGGCGTATCCCCAGGAATCCTTCACTCCGGCCAGGGTCAGGATGCTCTTGGCGACATCGCCGACGGCCAAAGATATTCCCCTCGGGGCCGGCTTGAGTATGACCTCAACGGACCCGGCCTTCCCCATTACCTCGAACGGCAATGAGTGAGGGGTACCACAGCCGCATTCCCATGAACCACAGCCGCGCTTTATCTCAATGATGTTCAGCTTGGCGTTGTCGATCGCCTTTCGGATCGACGGCCCGACCTCTTTGCCCTTGCAGCGGCCGATGCCGATGAACCCGTCGCCGTTTCCGACCACGCAGGTGATCCTGAACTTGACCCTCCTTCCGGAGTCGGTCATCCTCTGCACGATGTTTACGTCGATTACCTCGTCCTTGAGGTCCGGCAGTAGTATGTCCACTATCTCCGCCTCACGCAGCGGTAGCTTCGTGGCTAGCGCCTGGCTCATGCTGGTGACCTCTCCTGTGAGGACCATCTTGCCGAGCCTGGTCTTTGGAACCCATTCCATCTTAAGCAGCCTCCATGCGGTTCTTGACTTCCTGTACTAGTTTCGAGACATCCTCGCCGATGTGTGCCCCGTTCAGCCTGTCAGCGGAAGGGAGAATCTCCTTTCCGTGCGGAATGGTGACACCTGCGTCGACCAGGCCCTTGAGCGCCGCGAAAACCGCCGCTCCCTTTGCCGGCACCTTGAGCCCGATGTCGAGCACGCACTCAGTGATGCCGTTCTTCTTAGCGCGCTTTCCGGCCAAGTAGCCGGTCAGGTAGGCAGCCGGCAAGTTGCCAGTGGCCTTGTTCCAGCCCAGGTCCACTAGCTCGCGCGAGTGTGCCGTGGCAAGGACCCTGTCTCCGACCGCGTCGTAGGCAATGATCTGTATGCTGGTGTGGCGCAGAGAGTTCCTTACCACTGCCCTCGGGATCCTTGCCCGGAGTAGCCTGGCCCTCTGCCTGTAGTCTGTCCTGCCCTCTCGCCTGCGGCGGAAGGCGACCTTGTATCTCGGTCCCGTTGCCATCAGTTATCCCCCTTGAGGTATCCTGCGGTCTTCAGATGCATCAGGAGATTGTTCCTGCTCTTGAACATGCCGCCCTTGGCCTTCATGTAGAACTCCCTGTAGACCTTCTTGGTTATTTTCCCCTCGTCGCGGAGCTTTGCCAGCTCAACGCGGATGGGGCGGATCGTCTGGATCCACCTTCTCTTTCTCGGGGTACGGGCACCCGAGGCGCCCTTCCTGCTGCCCTGTCCACGCCTGCGTCCCTTGGCCTTCTGGGCTGCCATGTATCTGGCCCTGCCTCGAGATACTCCCTTCTGAGGGAGTGCGCGGATGGTCCCGGATTCGATGGCCGTCCTTATGTCCGCCCGGGTAATGGCGTCTGCGACATCCTCGATCCTGTTCGGGTCGATCCAGACACGGGAGTGTCCGCACTTGAGGATCTCGGCCGCCATGCGCTTTTGATTCTTCAGATCCATATCTTCACGTCCTGATTACCTGTTCAATACGCGGATCTTCAGCTGGTCCGCCTTCTCTATGATTGTCGCCCTCTTCTTCCCGCCGACAGTGCCGCCGATCCTGGCTGCCTGTGTGTTCGGGTCGATCTTGTCGAGGTTCGACGGGTTGTACACCAATACTTCTTGGAATCCCGAGGATGCCAATCCACGGACCAGTGCTGGCCCGCGGAATCCGATCGAGACGATTGTCGGCCTGTATTTGTAGTGCCGCCTCATCTTCGAGTGCATTCCCCTCGGCTTTCTCCATTTTATGCCGAGCTTTGCATACCGGAACCACTCCTGGCGACGGAACTCCGGCCTGCGCCCAGATACTTCTGCGCGCTTCTCGAGCATGGCCTTTACCTCGGCGGAGAGAACGGGCTTTATCTTAGTGACGTAAGCGCCTTTCTCCACGATCTCGGCGTCGGCCTCCTCGATGATCTCGGTCTTGGACTCCTTTGTGACCAACGCGGTGGACTCTTCCGGAGACTCTTCCATGACCTCGATCCAGTGATCGGCGATCTTGACGCCGACACCCTCGAGCTCGTCGACGATCTTCTGCTTCTTCTTGCTCTCCTTCAACGCGGAAAGGAGCTCAGGCAGAGTCGTTATGCCCATCTTCTCGAGCTGGGCGGTGTACTCCTCGCGGTAGTACGGTAGGTCCGCCAGTTCCTTTATTTCCTTCTTGTTCTTGGCCATTAGATAGACCTCCCCGCCTTCTCAGTGATATATATGCCATCCTGGAAGACCCTGGGGTCGAATCCCCTGATCTTGGTGGCCCTCTCAATGTTCGCCGCGGTCTGGGAGACCTGTTCCAGGTCAGCTCCGGTGAGCAGGACATCCGCGCCCGCGACCTTGACCTTGGTCTCTCCAATGATGTTCGCGCTGCGGGCAGCCTTCTCGCCGAGGAAGTTCTCGATGGAGAACTTGTTTCCCTTCACCGCCGCCTTGATGGGGAAGTGAGAGTAGACGATCTTCATCTTGTACTCATACCCGATCGTGACACCGACGATCATGTTCCTGACGTGGGCCCCGAACGTACCGACGATGGCCTTCTCGCGCACCTTCGGCATTTCGCTGCTCACGATCACATGGTTGTCGACGATGGTCATTTTTACCTTGGGGTGGGAGAAGTTCCTTGACAGTTGACCGTTCTTCCCCTTGAGCGTGATGACCCCGTTTTCCAGGGATACCTTCACGTCCTTAGGAATCTCGATCTTGTCCTCGATGTATCCGCTTACCGTCATCTCTTTTCCCTCAGTACACGAACGCCAGCAGCTTGCCGCCGACGCCCAATTCTTTTGCTTTCACGTGGCTGATTACGCCCTCGGTGGTCGAGATGATCAAAACGCCGAAATCCTGGGCCGGAAGGAACCTGGCCTCGAACTGTTCGAGGTCCACCTTCTTGACCGAGTAGCGCGGCTTGATGACTCCGCAGTTGTTGATCTTTCCCTGCATCTTGACCTTGAAGACTCCGGCCTTACCATCTTCGACGAACTCGAACTGGTTGATGTAGCCGTTTTCTTGCATGACCTTGAGCACGCGGCCGATGAGCTTAGAGGATGGCTTTATCTGGCACTCGCTCTTTCCCACTGTCGCCGCATTCTTTATTGTTGACATTGCATCATTTAATGGGTCGTTCTGCATCTTCTCACCTCACGAGTACTTCTTAAACCCTATCTGCGGCGCGACTTCACGGAAGCACTGCCTGCACAGGTGCATGCCGTACCTCCTCACTATTCCGCGCTTCCTTCCGCAGCGCGTGCAGCCTATGGTCCTGCCGAACACTTTCTTTGGCTTCGTCACTCGACCACCTCTACGTTGTAGCGCTCCCTCATGAAACTGACCGCCTCTTCCCTGGTCATGCGGTGCTCTTTGGGAAGCTTCTTCTGCATGATCCGGCGTCTGGAAACCCTCTTGCCCGGTCTCTGGATGGAGACACAGACATCCATACCGAAGATACCGATCTCCGGGTCATACCGCATGCCCTCGAAGTCAGTGTAATCGCTGACCCCGAAGTTCATGTTGCCCTCCTTGTCGAACGAGTACTTGGCGACCCGCCTCTCGCGGATCGTCAGTGCACGGTTCAGGAAGTCCTCGGCAAGTTCCCCACGCAGGGTGACCTTGCATCCGATCGGCATGCCCTCACGAACGCCCAGGTCCCTGTTGGTGACCTTGGCGAATGTGGTCTTCGGCTTCTGCTTGGAGACCATCTCCAGTACCTTCTCGGCCTTCTGGAGGCGCTCGCCTGCTTCGCCTACGCCGATGTTGACGACGATCTTCTCGATGCGCGGAGCGCGCATGACGTTCTTCTCGTCGCTCATAGTACGCTAACCTCCGGCATGGATATTTCCGGCACCTTTGCGCCGACGACGAAGACATTGTTCTTCACCGTGGTCGTCCCGTCCTTGAACTTCACCAGGTTGGGGGCGGACGAGCGGGTGATAATGTACTCCTCGATCGCCTCTAGCCGACCGGCGTGGGCACCAGCGATCACGAGGACCATGTTGCCCTTTGCCAGCTTGTAGGTCTCCAGGATCTTCTGGGACGGGACCTCTAGCTTTACCACATCTCCGGACTTCCAGCCGTCCTTGGCCACGATGACATTGCGTCCGTCGTGCAGGTTCAGCTGGGTCTTTCCGCCCGGCAGGGTGGTCTTCTTCTCGATGCGGCACAACTTCCACGCCTCTTTCCCGGCTGGAACCGAGACCAGGCGTATCTTGTCGTTCTCATCGATGACCACACGGTAGTTCTGTCCGAGCTTCGGGATGGACACTACGTCCATCAGTCCGACCGGGAAACGGTGGTTCGTGACCACACGCCCGTCGACCCTTATCTCGCGGGCGTGCAGTAGCTTGACGCCTTCAGCTGCGGTGTCGCACAGGTGGAGCATGTCACGGATGATGACCATGATAGGCATGCTGACCTCGATCGAGTGCGGTCCCGGGCTTGGGCTTGTGATCCACACATGGGACTTTCTTGGTACTGGCCAGCTCCGGGGAGCGGTCAGTCTCTTCATATCGTTGCTCATGAGGATGCCTCCTTCTTTTGGAGTTTGTCCTTTCTCCACTGGTCTTTGAGTTCCAGCTTGGTGACCACACAGTTGGACGCATGGACCGAGCGGCTCTCCATCTTGCTGTCTGCCTTCTTCACCGTGACGCCTTCGATTATGATCCGGCCTGTCTCGGTTTTCACTTCTGTGACCTTCCCTTCAAGCCCCAGTATCGCCGCGTCGCCGCGGACGATCTTTACGGTGTCGCCCTTGACGACCCTTACCGAGCGCCTGCCGACGTCTTCGGCCAGGTCTGCGCTGAGGTGAGAAGAGACCGTCTTCCCCTTTATGTGCGTTGGGGCGTTGTACAGGGCCTTCCTCTGCTTCCTTGCTTGTTTGCTCTTTTCCATTCTCCCACCTCAGATAATCGTCGAGGCCGTGGCTGCGATACGGGGCCACCTCTCGGCGGCCTCCCTGGCGACTGCGCCCTTTATGTCGCTGCCCTTGGTCTCTCCTTCCTCTGTAGTTATTACCGCTGCGTTGTCCTCGAACTGGACCCACGTTCCGTCAGCGCGCCTGAACGGACGCCTCTGACGGACGATGACCGCGTAAATGACCTGACGCCTCATCTCGGGCGTTCCCTTCTTGACCGAGGCGACGACGATGTCGCCAACGCCTGCGGACGGGTAGCGCCTGACGACGCCATGATAGCCCGGGACCGCGATGACCGATATGGTCTTCGCCCCGGTGTTGTCAATGACAGAGAGGATCGTGCCGGTGCATACTCCCCTGGTCTGGTTACCTGCTATTCCTTTCATGTCATTCACCTCTTCTCGATGATCACGAACGATACTGTCTTGCTGAGCGGCCTGCACTCCGCGATCCGCACCTCGTCGCCCGGCTTTATGCCCAGGCAGGGCGGGTTGTGGACGGTATAGTGGCTCGTCCTCTTTGCGTATCTTTCGTACTTCTGGACATACTTCAAGTACTTCCTCTCGACCACTGCGGACTTGTTCATCTTGACGGAAATAACTGTCCCGTCGATGATCTGTCCCCTCACTGGCAATTGGCCATGGAAGGGGCAGTTCTTGTCGTCGCAGGCGGCCGTCGGGGCCTTAACATCAATGCCGATATCTTTAACCTCACCATTCATAAGATTCACCTCGTTTTCTTGATCCGATCTTCCGGTCGGTGCTGAATCTCTGATCCCATTACTGTGATCCTTTGGCTTCCGTATGTGAACTGGAATCCGTTGCCCTTTTTCGGGACGATCCTCGCCTTTCCGTCGTGCTCGATCGAGAGCGTGTTCTTGCTCTCGTCCACCACGACGCCGCTCATCCTGTAGCCAGGATGCGCCGACGAGACGACCTCAACTTCCAGACCAATGAATTCCTGTTTCATGAAATCCCTTTTATCCATGGGACGCTCATCTGACCTCGGTCTTGAAGCCCATGCTTTCTAGGGCATCCTTGACCTTCTTCTTGTGGTCTCCCTGCAGTTCGATCTTGCCGTCCTTTGCGGTGCCGCCGGCAGCGCATTTGTTTTTCAACTTCTTGGCCAGGTCGTTGATGTCGATATCATTCGAATCGATACCCTCGATGACCGTGACGGTTTTTCCGTATCGCCTGCTGTCGGTGTATATCTTCACCGATTGCTGCTCACGTGCGATCTCCTCGCACATGCACAGTTCCTTTGGGAGCCCACATACGGAGCAAATTTCAGCCATTACTTCTCTTCCTCCTGCTGGACGGTGAGTATCCTGGCTATGTTGGTCCTTATCGCCCTTATCCTGCCAGGGTTGGCAGGAGCACCGCCCATCGCTGCCGTGCCCCTCTCATGCATGAGCTCGTCCTGCAACTCGCGGAGCTTCGCACCGCGGTCGTTCAGGCTCATTGCCTTGATCTCCTTGACTTTGATCAGCGCCATCTCGTCTACGCCTCCTTGTTGTCGCCCTCGGCGGGCTCCTTCGACGCATCCATTATGGCCCTGTCGGCGGCGGAAGCGATTGCGTCCGGGATGTCGTCCTTCAATGCCAGGAGCGCGGCCATCTCGGGGATCGCCGCCATTGCCTCTTCCATTGACTTGACGCTTATCTCGGCCGGTAGCCTGGCGTTGGGGTCCATGATCTCTACCTTTACACCGATGACCCCGGGCTTCAGCTTTGCCACGGCGAATCCTTGCCTGATGAACAGGTTACGGGTCTCACCGCAGTATTTGATGTAGCCTTCCTTGAACTTCTCGGTCCTGTGCCTCTCTCCGGTCAGTTTGCCAGAGATGACGATTAGGCATCCCCTGGCGCCCGAGTCCATTATCCTGCGGACGGTGGAGTGTCCGGCGCGTCTAAAGTGCCATCCCCTCTCAAGCGCGAAGGCCAGTTTCTCGGCCATGATCTGCGCGTTGAGGTTAGGCTCCTCGACCTCCTGGACCTCGATCTGCGGGTTGTCGTACTTGAAGTTGTCCTCGATCGCCTTGGTGAGCGTCTTGATCGCTGCACCACGGCGTCCGATCACGATCCCTGGCCTCTCGGTTATCAGCGTCACCCTGGTGCCCATCGGGGTCCTCTGGACGTCAACGCCGCCGAAGCCTGCCCTGTCAACGGTCTTCATCAAGTATTCCCTCAGCAGGGTTCTCCTGATGTTCTCCGCGACGAACTTCCTCTCGCTTGCCATTTACTCCATCTCCTCAAGGATGACTTCGATATTCACGGTCTGTTGGTTCCACTGGGTGGCTCGGCCGTATGCCCTTTGCATCTGTCCCTTCTGGGTCCGTCCCAGGTGGGTGGCTATGACCTTGAGCCTCATGTTCTCGGCGTCAAGGCCCTTATATTCCGCGTTGTGCTTCGCGCTCTCGATCGCCTCGATGAAGGCCTTTGCAGCCTTCTCCGGAAATCGGCCGGGCCCTACCCCAGCCTTGTGCGCGACACCGGTGTTGTAACGGCGGATCGGGACCGGCCTCTTCAGCTCGGCGACCTCCTCCAGCATCTGCAACGCAACGGATACCTTCTTTCCCCTTATCATCCTGGCGATCTCACGGGAGAACTTAGGTGAAATGGGATTCTCCTTCCCGATTGCTCGGGCGGTGGTGTCCGGGTCTGTACTTTGTGTGTATCCAGCCATGTTCTCACCTTACTTCAGCGGCAGGAACTTAGACGACCTGGTCGCACCGACACCTGGTCCAGAGTGCTTGACGATCTTTCGGGTCAAAGCGAACTCTCCCAGGAAGTGCCCTATCATCTCGGCCCTGATCTCCACTTCCTTGAACTCCTTTCCGTTGTGAATAGCCACTTTCTTTCCGACCATCTGCGGAACGATGGGGATATCTCTCCGGTGTGTCCGGACGGCATCTCCCTCGCTCGCCTTGATCTTCTCGAACGCGGTCTTCTGCTCGTCGTTGAAGCCCCTGACGAAGCTCCTCCTTATCCTGGAGGGCATTAGGTCGAGGACCTCTTCGAACGGCATCTCCAGAAGCTGCTCCATGTTAAAGCCGCGGTAGGTGAATTCCTTCTTCCGCTTGGCCTGGAGAACTCCCTTCTTCTTCCTAAGCTTCCTTCTCGAGGACTTGGTACCTGTCATCTTTTCTTCAGCCATTCAGATCACCTCTTCTCCTTTTTCTTCTTCTGGGGCGAGAGGCGTCCTACCTTCCTTCCTGGAGGTGCGTTCCTCGACACAGTGCTTGGCTTACCGACATGCGGGTGACCGCCACCGCCGTGTGGGTGGTCGACTGGGTTCATTGCGATACCCTTAACCTTGAAGTAAGCCTTGGACTTGCTGCGCCATGCGTGGAACTTCCTTCCAGCCGTTGCGAACGGCTTCTCCTTTGCTCCACCGCCAGCGACGATCCCGATTGAAGCCCGGCACAGCGGGTCAAAGCTGCGGAAAGCTCCGGACGGCATCAACAGCGAGACCTTCTCGCCCTTGGTGATGACCGTTGCCGAGGTTCCCGCGGTCTTGATGTACTTTCCACCGTCTCCTGGCCGGCCTTCGACGTTGAAGACCAGTGTTCCTTCTGGGACATTCGCCAGTGGCATGATATTGCCGGAGACGATCTCCGGTGTTCCATCTACCATGACCTTCTGTCCGACCATCATGCCCTCGGCGGCGATCATCATCTCGATGTTACCACCGAAGTCGACCTTTGCCACCGGGCAGGTCTTGCCCGGTGCGTGAATGAGATCCACTACCTTGCCTGACTTCTTGTCCGCCAGGGGGTGCTTCATGACGCCCAGGTGCCTGTGGCTCGGTGAGCGGTATACTGATCCCCCGCGGCCTCTCCTTTGCTGTCTTAAATTCTTACCCATGATAACCCCCCTTAGAACACGCCGATCCTCATTCCGATGTCTTCGGCGGAATATCCCTCGGCTAGCTTGAAGATGGCGTGCTTGCCATCGCGGGCCACCCGGGTCCAGACCTGTGATACCTTAACATCGAAGCGCTCCTCGAACGCCTTCTTTATCTGCGGCTTCGTGGCACTTCTCAACACAATGAACTCAAGTTTGTTTCCATCCTTGAAGTCCTGGGTCGGAGTGCCCGTCATATGGTTCATCGTCTTTTCTGTGACGAACGGGTGCAATAGAACGTCCTTCTTTGAAACCATTCTCACCACGCTCCTACTTTCTTCATGGCCGATTCGGTGAACACCGTCAGCCTTCCTGCGTCGCCACCTGGGGCCAGCAGGCCCGGGTTAAGCTTCTCCGCAGTTGCGACCTCGACTCCGGCCAAGTTCTTGGCGCCGATGAACAGCGCCGATTGCGGGTCAGCCACTACGATGAGTATCCCGCGAGGCGCCTTGAACCGCCTGCCCCTCATCTTGCCCTTACCTGGCCTGACCTTCTTGCCTTCCTTGGCCCTGATAACGTCTCCCTCAAGCCCCATGCTCCTGAGAGCCATCAGTACTTCGGAGGTGGTCTTCAGTGACTCGATGTTGTCCTCGACAACGACCGGCAGGGTGACCTTCTCGTCGAACTGGTGTCCGCGCTTCTTGACCTGG
The DNA here is from genome assembly GCA_050014375.1 of Methanomassiliicoccales archaeon. Taxonomy (GTDB): domain Archaea; phylum Thermoplasmatota; class Thermoplasmata; order Methanomassiliicoccales; family UBA472; genus DASXVU01. The sequence continues at coordinate 39,143 of JBEKDM010000002.1, forward strand.
ACCACGTCGGCGGTGCATGCGAGTGCGGAAAACCTTGCGAGGGTCCTCTCCTTCCGGTTGCACTTCAGGGACCAGTCCTTCTCAGCCTTCGGCGGGAACGCCCTCCTGCCGCCCACGTTGTTGGGCGACTCGGCGGCCTTCGCTCCGGAAGTGAGCCTCTGTACCCTGGCGACTCCACGGCCTTTGCCCCATGTGGAGACAGCGTGCCTGATACCGGCGCCTTCCTTAGAACCGTACGGATGCCTGCGGTTCGCCTCTTCAGCGACCACTGCCTTCCTGATCACGTCAGGGCGGTACAAGGTGTGGAACACCTGTGGCAGAGCGACGGTCTTGACGACGTCGCCCTTGATGGAATAAACATTGACTTCGCTCTTCTTTTCAGCCATTGATTACGCCCCCTGCTTAGACTCTGTCGATACATACACTATGCTGGGCGCTTCCTTCATGTTGCCAGCGTGGTTCCTTACCGGGTCCCTCAGGCGTACCAACCTCTTGGTCGGGCCGGGCACTGAGCCATGTATCAGAACATACTGGTTGACGATGGTTCCGTAATGAACGAACCCACCTTTCGGGTTGATCTCCTCACCGGTGGCCCCGATCTTCAGGACCAGCTTGTTGACCTCGGTCCTCTGGTGGTATCCCATTTGACCGGATTGTGGGGCTGTGTTCCTTACGTACCCAGGCCTCTTCGGACCGAGGGTTCCGACCATTCTTCTGTGCTTGCTGTTTTTGTGGGACAGCAGCTTTATTCCCCACCTCTTGGTGGCTCCCTGGAACCCTTTCCCCTTAGTGATCGCTGCGACATCGATGAAGTTGCCTTCTTTGGCGAAATCGGTGACGTTGATGTCCTTACCGAGGATGGTCTTGGCGTACTCCATCCTCTTGTCCATCGTTGCACCGCCGATCCTGAGCTCCATGAGCTCCGGGACCTTCTTAGGCACTCCCTTCACCATCTTCGGCTGGGTATAAGCGAGCACGCGGATGTCCTCGATGTCCACCGTCTTCAGCTTCTCCCACGCCTTGTCGGCATCATATTTCTTTGGTATCGGCACGCGCCTGGATAGTACCTCGTCCACTCCGCTGGCCCAGACCTCTCCTGCGGTCTTTAATCCATACCGGGTGTTCTCGTAGACCCTTATCGCCGCGATTTTCATCGGCGGTACTTCCAGCACAGTTACCGGGATCCTGATTTCCTGTCCCGCGGTCGTGCTGGTCTTGTTGTAGTCCACAATGAACATGTGGGTCATTCCGGCCTTGTAACCTGCGAATCCCTGTATCTTAGGGCCTTCGCTGATCTCGGGCCAGGCATCCAGCTTGGGCGTCTGTCTCGAAGCCCTTTTCCTTGGCGAATACGCCATCGAACCTTGTCTCGGACGTCTTCTGTTTGGCATGATTCCCTCTCCCTACGTTTTTTGGAGAGCACACTCTCAGTTGCTAACGCCTGTTCTCAAGAGTGTTGAGGTCAGCACCTTCGACCGTGACACCGTTTTGCTTCCCCAGAACATTGCCTTGGGAAGGGTATAGGGTTGCGTGTGCATTGCCCATGGGGTCTGGTCGAACGTCCTCAGTGCGTTGAGCACCACTCGCATACTGATATTGGTATATAATATCTACGGTCTGCCGGGAGTGGTAAAATACAGACCCGGCCAGACATGACTTTTTTGTGCCGTTTTCTGGGAAGACGAGTTAATAAAGGAAATCAGAGCTTTCCTTCTTTCGCCTTCTTCTGCAGACGTGTCCGCCTCTCCTTGGAGGTGAATCCCGTGGCCTTCTCGAGGAACACGTTATACTGCTTTATCGTGTCAGCTGCGACATCGACGCTCGCCTTAGTGTCGGTGGTGGTGTTGACGCAGATAGTGGCCTTGTCCTTTATCATCGCCTCGAGGTGGGTCATCGCGCCATACTTGGCGACGACCATTTCGCCCTCGATCTTCGCGCCTCCGAAAACCTCTTCGGCAATCTTTCTCAGGCCGTCCCCTTCAATTTCCTTACCGTGTCCCTTCTTGACATCATAATCCATTGAATCACCTTGAAATCTAGAGCAGTATCTCGTCCTCGAGGTGCCGGGACAGGTCGACCGTGGTCGCCATCACATCCTGCACCTGGAGCAACATCTTCCATTCGTCCTTGCAGCCGCATTCCAGGCCTTCAAGGAATTTCGGGTCCTGCTCGAACGAGAAACGCTGGACCGCATCAAGTACCTTTCTGTCACACTTGTCGCAATTGTGAACCCCGCGCAATGTGCCGGCACCGCTCGGAGAACTGAACAGCCTTGGCCCTCCCTGCTTCCCCCCGGCCTTCAACACCTCGACCAGCGACCATATCCAGGGTGAGCGGTAATCGCCCCTCCGCCACATGTCCTCGATAACGGTCCCGGACTGGACGTTCACGGGGTTGATGGAAATGCTTTCCGAGTACTGCCTGGCAAACTCGATCGAAACGGTCGTGTCGGCGCCCAAAACCAGGGCATCCGAGTGCCTCTTTGCCACGGACCGGGCCTTGCGGCAGGCGTTGATCTGCGAGACTTCCAGGGCCGTGAGCTGGTCAGAGTGAATCTCGGCGG
>JBEKDM010000003.1:0-40464 GCA_050014375.1 Methanomassiliicoccales archaeon
ACACCCTGCCGGACATGAGAGAGGCAGAGAAGGGCCTGAGGGAAGGAATGGACAAGAAGTCATCCTACCCGGAGAAGGTCATCGAGTCCATCGAAGTTGCAGCCAAGAACGGCGCCGATGTCCTCTCGATCGAATCCATGGGTGGCAAGGAGATGTCCGACTACGGTATCCTGCACCAGGATATCCGCGGATGGCTCTTCGGTATCGGCTACCTGGGCTCCATCGACATGGAGTACATGTGGACCAAGATCGTTGACATCGCCAAGAAGAACAAGGTCATCGCTGGCGGAGACACAAACTGCGCCGGTGCCAACACCTCGATGTTCATGGCCGGTGGCTACTTGGACAAGGATATCCCGAGGACCTTCGCGGCAGTTACCCGCTGCATCGCTTCCGCCAGAACCCTGGTGGCAATCGAGTGCGGTGCAACTGGCCCGGACAAGGACTGCGGCTATGAAGGCCCGATCCTGAAGGCCATCTCTGGACGCCCATCCGCCCAAGAGGGAAAGGGAGCTCAGGACGCCCACGCTGATCTGATGGGTAACCTGATCGCCTCGACCTGCGACCTGTGGAGCAACGAGTCGGTTGAATACCACCCCGAGTTCGGTGGCTCATCCGTCCAGTGCTGGCTCGGAGTCATAGGATACGAAGCGGCCTTGATGAACACGGCAAAGCAGCTGAAGCAGGACAAGATCCTCAGGGACATCTACGCTGCATGCGACTCGTACAGATCCCCAGAGGCGTTCTGCCTGAGGTACGACAACGCCTACAAGATCGGTGAGGCAATTGTCGCAGAAGGCAACAGCACCTACCTGAGGTCAAGGGCAGCCGGTCTGAAGGCAGCCGAATTGATCGCAGAGTCCGCCAAGTCCAAGAACGGCCTGAAGCTCTCCAAGCACGAGAGCGACATGCTGAACAAGGTCACGACCGACTTGAAAGCCCTGCCGGATGAGGAGTCCAAGTTCCTCGACCAGTGCCTAAAGGCCTACAAGGACGTCCAGGCGTTCAACCCGAAGAACTACGAGTTGTAAAACTCATAGGTTCGGAAAACTTCTTCCAAAACCTTTTACTTCTTTTCCTTGTTCATTGATCTGATTTCTAACCGCTCAGTATTTCGACCCAAGAAATATCCGGTCTTATCGGAAGATTAGTAATAATCGGTCCAGAGCCCAGTCAATTTGATATTTTATATGATTGGTAACTGAAATCCCTGAATCCTTCAATGTTCAGAAATATCTACATGTGGCATGGATCCGAAGTTTTTAATTAACGTTCTTCGAAACAAAATGGACTATAAATATTATTAAAGTGAATCCCCCTTTCACGGGACATCTTAATGGAATCTCGTGATTCAACACTGACGGGTGGTGTCTAGGTGCTTGACCTTAGTGATATCGATTTTGAACCGATCTTCAAGAGGTATGATATCCTAGTCGAGGCCAAGGAGAAACCGGAGGACATCGCTGCCAAGATCTTGCCCAAGGACCCACTTCTGAAGAAGGTCGCCGAGGATGTGGTCCAGATGCGTTACAAAGACATCGAGGCCGACACCAAAGCGGCTTTGACCAAGTTCAGTCCGGAGGAGGTTGTCGAAAAAGGGCTCCTAAAAGGCATGGAAGTGATTTCCGAGCTGTACGGTCGTGGGATCTACTATCTGCCCCAGGTGATGGTGGCTGCCGATGCTTTCGACATCGGATTGAAGTTCGCAGAACGGACAATGAAAGGCCAGTTCCTCGGTAAAGGAAAAGTGGTCATGCATGTTGCCGAAGGTGACCCGCATGACATCGGCAAGAACATCGCCGTAGTTTTGTTCCGTTCGAACGGCTTCCAAGTCATCGATATGGGCAGGGACGTACCAGTGGATGACGTGGTCAAGACGGTGGTCAGGGTAGACGCCAATGTTCTTACCGGTACCGCGTTGATGACCGCCACAATGTCAGCATTCCCGAAAATCGCCCGGAGGCTGGTGGAAAAGGGGATTGAGATACCTTTCATATGTGCTGGCGGGGCCGTGAACCGGAGCTATATCGAGTCATTCCCACTGGGCATCTATGCCGAAAAGGCTGCCCAGGGGCTCGTCTTGGCAAACAAGGCCATCGACGGTTGGGACTGGAAAAAGATCAGACAGAATTGGGACGACCTCAAGAACGGCAGAGCCTGATTTTCGTTCCCATAACGTTTGTTTCCATTCCCTTTGTTTTTTGTCAGAGATCGATTTAACAAAACAGCAACGGCGACGAAGAATTCAATATATGCTGGTATGCTATTCTTTGGCGGACAGAAACCGTTCTGTCTAACCCATGTAGGTCATTGTTAGTCGTATAGGAATCTTAACAATCGCTAACATTATATATCGTCTAGACAGGTCAGGAAATGGAGTGAAGGAAAATGCTCTACAATAACGTGCTCGAAACCATCGGCAGGACGCCGATAGTGCGTTTGAACAAGATCGTGCCAGAAGAGGCCGCCACCGTTTACGCTAAACTGGAATCGTTCAACCCAATGCATTCGGTGAAGGACCGGATCGCCTTGGCCATGATCGAAGATGCGGAGAAGAGAGGCATACTTGTGCCAGGGAAGAAGGTCGTCGTGGAACCGACATCGGGCAATACCGGTATCGGTCTGGCGATGGTCTGCGCCGCCAAGGGTTACGAACTGGTCTTGACGATGCCCGAGACATTCTCAGTGGAGCGCAGGAAGCTGCTCGCGGCATTGGGGGCAAGACTGGTGCTGACCCCCGGACCCGAAGGCATGCCGGGTGCCATATGCAAGGCCAAGGAACTGTGCGAGAGCGACCCCAAGAACTTCATACCGTTGCAATTCGATAACCCAGCGAACCCGAAGATCCATCTCGAGACGACCGCTAGGGAGATATTGGCCGACATTCCCGCTCCGGACGCTTTCATCTCCGGCGTGGGAACCGGAGGAACGGTCACCGGAGTTGGCACGTACTTTAAGTCCAAAGGTCTAAAGACCCTCATCGTAGCGGTCGAGCCATCCGGTTCCCCGGTGTTGTCCGGTGGAAAGAGAGGACCTCATAAGATCCAGGGGATCGGTGCGGGCTTCATTCCTGGGGTTCTCGACCTCAAGGTAGTGGATCGGATCATGCAGATCAAGGACGAAGATGCCGCCGAACACACCCGGCTACTGGCTAAGAAGGAAGGTATACTGGCTGGGATATCGTCTGGCGCTGCATTGGCCGCCGCGGTACAGGTGGCAAAGGAGCTGGGTAAGGGCAAGAAAGTGGTGTTCATCGCGCCCGACACAGGCGAGAGATACCTGAGCACCGATCTGTTTGGTCCTACACAATAAACCCAATCGGACCGTCAGTTCTCAAAGGAAAGCTCGACCGGTCCGATCTACCCCTCGTAGGCGTCGGTAAGCTCGTCCTTAATGCAATGATTCATATCCTAGGGGGTAGCCTATTCGTTAATGACCTCTGCGTCCTGTTCATTCCGTTTGCCGTCCGGCTCATGGTACGCAATTGGCGCGGAGGCCCAAGTAGCCTCAAGGTCGGGAGCAGGCGCAATAGGCCCTGATTCTTTGATAGCAGTGATGTTCCCAGCGTCATTCTGGGTCAATATGTCCCATCATCCATCCATTCCTCGATTCGTTCCATTTTAATGGCAAAGTGAGCAGCCCGACGACCAGGATGAAGGCTAACAAGATTCTGGCGATCTTGATCTGCCGGAAGGCCCATCGGTACTCGATGTAGAACAGGTTCCGGATCGCGGTCGCACAGTCTCGCATTTGTGTGGCTGAAACTCTTCATCATCGGCGCCTTGCTCTTGCTGCCCAATCGTTGAGAGATGGGATCTCGACAAACTCGTCTATATCCAGAACAGTCGAGCCAGTAATCTGACCGTAAGGAAAAATATTTGAGCCTGAATCTGTTTCAAGCATTCGCCATGAGTTGGAAGGACTCCGTCTATACCGTTCTGGAACGCGATCCCGCGGCCAGGTCGTTCAAGGAGGCGCTGCTGTTCAGTCCGGGTCTTCACGCGATCCTGCTCCAGAAGATATCCCGTCAGCAGTTCTTGAAGGGCAACATTCTGCTGGCCCGGGCCATAAACTATTTTGGACGGTTCCTGACCGGGGCGGACATACACCCCGGGGCAACCATCGGCAAAGGCTTTTTTATCGACCACGCCACCGGTGTCGTCATTGGCGAGACCACCATCATCGGGGAGAACGTGTCCATCTTCCAAGGTGTGACACTGGGCGGTGTGAGCACCAGCAAAGGGAAGCGTCACCCCACGATTGGCAACAACGTCACCATCGGCGCCGGGGCCATTGTTCTCGGCAACATCACCATCGGAGACTGTGTCAGGATTGGCGCCGGATCCGTCGTGACCAAGGATGTGCCCCAGAACTGCACCGTGGTCGGCGTGCCCGGCCGCGTGGTCAAAAGGGAAGGCGTCCCGGTCATCAAGATCGACCTTCGCCATGACGAATTGCCAGACCCGTTGCGCGATGCCATCACCAACATCTCCGAAAAGATATCGGAATTGGACCGGCGGCTTGCACTTTTAGAAGAACAGCTAAAAAAGCAGAAATAACCATAGTTGTATGTCTCGCGCGGCGATGCGCATGGGATTGTCACTTTACAACACGATGACCAAGCAGGCCGAGGAGTTCGTACCCATCGATGATCGGAAGGTCAGGATGTACGTCTGCGGTGTCACGGTCTACAATGACATACACATGGGACATGCCCGGTCCATCATAGTTTTTGATATGATCGCCCGGTACCTCAAGTTCAAGGGATATGGGGTCACCCTGGTCACCAATTTCACCGACGTGGACGACAAGATCATCAACCGTGCCAACGAGATGGGGATAAAGCCGCTCGAGCTGTCAGCGATGTACATCGAGAAATATTTCGAGGACATCGAGAAGCTGGGGGTGAAGAAGGCCGACATTTACCCAAAAGCCAGCGAATGCATTCCAGAGATCATCGCCATGGTCAAGCGCATCATCGACAACGGCTTTGGATATGTTACCGAGGACGGTAGCGTCTATTTCTCCGTCGACAAGGTCACGGAATACGGAAAGCTTTCGGGCAACAAACAGGAGGAGATGATCTCCGGCGCACGGGTATGCGTGGACGACATCAAGGCCAATCCGATGGACTTCTGCCTGTGGAAGGCGGCCAAGCCAGGCGAGGTATCGTGGCCGTCACCCTGGGGCGAAGGACGTCCCGGCTGGCACATCGAGTGCAGCGCCATGTGCCTGAAGTACCTGGGGGAAACGATCGACATCCACGGTGGCGGGAACGACCTGATATTCCCGCACCACGAGAACGAGATCCTCCAGTCGGAGTCTGTGACCGGAAAGCCGCTGGCCAAGTATTGGCTGCATAACGGCATGCTCCAGGTGCAGGACGCCAAGATGTCCAAGTCGATGAAGAACTTCTTTACCGTCAAGGACGTCGCCGACCATTACAAGACCCAGGAGATCCGTTTCTACCTGCTCAACACCCATTATCGCGGGCCGCTCAACTATAGTGAGAGCGTGCTCAACGAGGCGGCGTCCAGCCTGAAACGCATCCAGAACTCCTACACCGAGCTGAAGGACTATGCGCCGACTGCCACCGGCAGCTACGACGCCGAAGACCTGGTGAAGAAGACCAGGAACGAGTTCATCGAGCAGATGGACGACGATTTTAACTCCCGCGGGGCGATAGCGGCGATCTTCGAAGCCGCCCGTGAATCGAACAAGCTCATGGACCATGAGATGTTCTCCAAGAAAGGTGCGGAAAGCGTCATTTCGCTGTTCGAGGAGCTGGATAAGATTCTCGGCATCCTGCCCCAAACCGAGAAGAAGGCGGACCGTCTGGACGATGTTATGCAGATCCTCATCGAAGTGCGCAAGGAGCTGCGCAAGCGCAAGGCATATGACCTGGCGGACCATATCCGAAACCAGCTGGCCGAGAAGAGCATCATACTGGAGGACACCGCGGAGGGCGTGAGATGGAAGCAGGCCTGAGCGTCGCGATGAAGAAAGCCATCCTGATCACGGGTGGACCGCTCAAGATACCGAAGGATATGGTCCTGCCGTTCACGCCCAGTCGGTCCACCGCAGGTCCCGGTGCCGGTTCCACGTCGATCGTGATAGCTTTTGAGGGCGCCCGATGCAAGAAGGCCATAAACCGTGAGGCGGGCGAGTTCGAGCTTGTCCCCAAGGACGGCGGTTACCGCATGCTGCGGAATGGTCAACCGTTCCTCGAGGACGTCGAGATAAAGCCTACGATCGCGCACGCGCCGGAGCAGGCGTTCTTCAACCTGTCCCAGGACTGCATCTACGACTGCAAGTTCTGTGCGTCTCGAAAGCTGGACCAGCGCATCACCAAGAACCTCTCGCCCGAGCGGGTGGTTCAGATGGCGGTCGAAGCGTCGAAGAAGCAGGGATTCAAATCGGTGTCGTTCACCAGTGCAGTGGTCGATTCACCAGAGAAGACGGTGGAACGCCTGATTTATGTCGTCCGAGAAGTGCGCAAGGCGCTGCCTGATGTGCCTATCGGAGTCGAACCATATCTATCGAAGATGGACGACATCGAGGAGTTGAAATTGGCCGGCGCTACCGAGATCAAGCTGAACATCGAGACATTCGACCCGGACCGGTTCGCCAAGGTGTGCGGGAAGCTGCACTACGATTTCGTCCTCGAGGCATTGGACCATGCTGTGGAGGTGTTCGGCGAGGGCAAGGTGACCACAAACCTGCTGGTCGGGCTCGGCGAGTCTGACGAAAACCTGCTGGACGGCATACGGTACTTCGCTGAGAGGGGCATCGTGGCGACGCTGCGCCCGCTGCGCATCAACAACTTCAACCGGGAGGCCCTGACCGAGGCACTTGGCCCGCTAGAGCCAGTCACTCCGGAACGGATCGTGGACCTGGCGATAAAGGCAAAGGTTATCATGGAAGAGAACGGCATTACCTCCAAGACCTATCACACGATGTGCCACGAATGCGGGTGCTGCGATATCGTGCCTTTCCGAGACCTTTGATAAAGGGTCATATTATCATTCGTACAACTAGATTTAGGCTCTCCTAAATCTTATATAGTGCATGCTTGGTTCGACCATTCAATGGTGAGCGAGAACATCGAAGAATACCTAGAGACCATCTGGGAGCTAACCCAGAGAGGGGGTCCGGCCAAAACCACGGACATCGCCTCGGAACTGAAGGTATCGCCGGCTAGCGTCACGGAGATGATACAGAAGCTGGCGGAAGAGGGTTATGTCCTTTACGAGAAGTACAAGGGGGTGACGCTGACCGAGGAAGGGAACCGCATAGGGGCCAAGATCAAGCGCCGGCACCGGCTGCTGGAAAGGTTCCTGGTTGACATCCTGGGTGTTAGCAATGAGAAGAGCCACGAAGAGGCCTGCAAGCTCGAGCACACCATCTCCGACGTTAGCGAGAAGAGCCTATGTCAGATGATGAACAATCCGCAGACCTCCCCGAAGGGAAAACCTATCCCCAAATGCGAGAACAACTGCCTGGATTGCATAGGTGAGCCCACCATATCCATGTCAATGCTGAAGCCGGGCGAGGCCGGCTTGATCACTCATCTGAAGTGCAACGAGTCTGCCAAGGTGAGGCGTATCATTTCCATGGGCTTTGTCCCCGGACGCAAGGTGTGCGTCGAGGAGGAACTGCCCATGGGAGGACCGATCCTGGTCAGCATGGAGGAGAGCAGGATAGCGCTGGCACGGGAATACGCCGCCATGGTCTTCGTGCAGAAGGCCGGCACTTGCGGCAGAGAGCGAGGTAACCCCCAGGCGAGGGTCGTTTAATGGAGGTCGCCCTGGTCGGGCACCCGAACGTCGGAAAATCCGTTCTTTTCAATAGGATGACCGGCGTGGGTGCGATATCATCCAACTATCCAGGCACCACGGTCGAGTATCTCGAAGGTACCGTCGTGCACAAGGGCGTGACCCTCCACGTATACGATCTGCCTGGCACGTACGGGCTCAATGGCATCACCGAGGACGAGGTGGTTGCGGTCAAACTGCTGGCGGAGCACCGGCCCGACGTGGTTGTTGCCGTTGCCGACGCCACCCGTCTCGAGCCCAGTCTAGTGATGATATACCAGCTCATCGAGCTGGGCTTCAACGTCATCGTGGCGCTCAATTTCATGGACGTGGCGCGCCGCCGTCACCAGATCGACTTCAAGCTGCTCCAGGACATTCTCAGGGTGCCGGTCGTGCCGATGGTGGCCCTCACCGAGGAAGGCGTTGACGTACTGGTCGAGTCCATCATAGAGAACAGGGCGGCCGTGTCCGATTTCAAGATCAAGTATGCCGAGGACATCGAGAAAGTCATCGACCTGATGACCCCTGAGGCTTCGACCGTGAGATCGGAGTATCCTGTCAGGGGCGCCCTGCTAAAGTTGCTCGAGGGGAACCAGTACTTCACCGAACATCTTCCGGAGGGCGTCAAGCAGATGTCGATGGAGGAACGGGACCGGTTCAAGCTCAAGCACGACGAGGACATCGATGTGCACATCAACCGGGACAGATACGGCGAGGCAGGTCTCACCATTCGACGTGTGCAAAGCCGTGTCGAACGGAAACTGACCAGGGCGGAACGTATATCCGAGATAACCTTGAAACCCTCCACCGGGATCCCTATCTTGCTGACCGTGTTGGTCGGCGTTTTCATTTCGATCGTGATCATCGGGGGGTTGCTGGAAAGTGTGCTATCGCAGATCTACCTGGACCTCACCTCGGGATTCTTCTCATGGATGGCAACGGCCATCGGTGGCACGTTCGGGCAGTCCATATCCAGCGGCATCAACCTATCGATCCAGGCGATCATTTCGATCGTTATCCCGTACATTTTGGTGTTCTACCTGATATTGGCGTTGCTGGAGGACTCGGGATATCTGCCCCGAGTGGTCATCCTGCTCGATGGTGTCATGCATAAGTTCGGCCTTCATGGCCGTGCGATAATCCCTATGATCGTCGGTACCGGGTGCAATGTGCCGGCGATACTGGCCACCAGGGTCATGGAGTCCAAGAGGGAGAGGCTCATCCTGGCCACGATCACGATCTTGGCAGTGCCTTGTTCGGCGCAGACCGTGGTCATACTCGGGACCATAGGCAAGTTCGGCAGCATCTGGTATGCAGCGCTGATCTACCTGATCCTGCTGGCGATACTGCTTGTCCTCGGCCGGTTGCTGAACCATTACATGAAGTTCGAACCCTCTGGATTGATGTTCGAGATCCCGGATATGGCCATGCCCCATCCGCGTAACGTCCTGTTCAAGACCTGGCTTCGGGTCAAGGACTTCTTCGTGGTGGCGTTCCCGATACTGCTCGTGGGAAGCCTGGTGCTGGAGTTCTTGATGAACTACGGCGTCCTCGGCTCACTGGTGGACCCGCTTTCACCATTCACCGTTGGGTTCCTTGGGCTGCCGGCGGTCATCATCGTGGCGCTCATCTTCGGCGTGATGCGGAAGGAGATGTCGCTGCAGCTGCTAGTCATCCTGTTCGGCACTGCTAACCTGGCGTCGGTGATGAGCCCGGAGCAGTTGTTCGTGTTCGCGCTGATCATGGCCACGTATGTGCCGTGCATGTCGGCTATGGCGGTCATGGTGAAGGAGTTCGGGCTCAAGGACTCGATGAAGGTAACGCTGGCGTCGCTGGCGATCGCGTTCTCGCTGGGCGGGTTGGTGCACTTTCTATTCACGCTGCATTGACGCCCTTAGCCTTGATGTGCCCCGCCTGACCATGATGGGAATCAATAGTTAGTAGTTCAGATTTATAACATGGATGTACGAACTTTTCCTCCTCAATGCCTCCGGCCCTACCGCTGGGTTTGGATATTTTGCGCCTTACCTGACGCCATCAACAATGAGGCACCCCATAGGGGAGCGTTCCTGGTGCTATTTACATTGGACATTCTATGGGCGACCCTCACCATCTGGGAAGCGATCACGGGTGCGTATAGTATGCCTTGATCGTCGGGTTGACCGAGTCGATGCGAACGAACCCAAACCGTTCGAACTGGACGACCTTATTGATCTCGAATTCGGGGATCTTTTCGGCGTAACCTTCTTTGGTGGTGCCATCCGGCATGTAGACCGTCGCTGGCGTCGAGGCGACGGGCACCCAGTGTATGATCCTGACCTTCTCTTTCAAGATCCCAAGGTCGTTGCCGATGTACTTGCCCGAGTTTGTGTCGGTCAGCTCGACGTTACCTAGGTCCTTGAGCCTTAGCTTGCCCCGCTCCTGCGCGTTAGCTAGGTCCTCGCTAACTACGAGAACTTCGATCGGGTCGCCCACCATAATATGCTTTCTCATTCCCTTCTCTGGGTGGTCCGGGTGCAGCGGGGCATGCGACTCGATCTTGTCCATGCCGGTTATCTTGAGCGAGGTCGGGTTCCACACGAAGAAGTAGCGGTCCGCCTCGTTCTGCACGATGTCCCGGTTGTAAGCGTACAAATTCTCCCAGGAGAACTCGATGTTGGCGTCCTTGATACCGCAGTCGACCCAGAACTGGCGGATAGCATTGGGCGAAATGCCTCTCTTCTCCATCGCGCGGACCGTGCCGAGACGGACGTCGTCCCAGCCGGAATATTCGCCGGTCTTGATGCCCTTGCCCACGGTCGACGTCTTCAGGATCGCTTCTGGTATGGAAACGAGGCCGTAATGATGGTACCATGGCATCTTCCAACCGAAATAATTGAAGATGTACTCCTGGCGCAGGGTGTTGTTCAAATGATCGATACCGCGGATGACATGGGTCATGCCCAGGAAATGGTCATCGACGGCGACGGAGAAGTTCATGGCGGGGTAGACGCAGAACCTCATTCCGACGCGTGGATGCGCTTGCTTGACGATGCGCAGTCCGACGAAGTCCCTTACGGCCGGGTTCGGGTGCTTGAGATCTGTCTTAACGACAAGGATAGCCTTCTCCTCCTCGAAGTGGCCTGCCAGCATTTTTTCGAACATCTCAAGCTGCGTCTCTTTCGGCAGGTCACGGTGGGGGCAAGCCTTACCCTCCTCCTTCATCTTCCTCCAGTCGTCTGCCGGGCAGGTGCATATGTAAGCGGCGTTCTTCTCGATGAGCTGCCTGGCGATGTCATAATAGAGATCGAACCGATCGGACTGGATGACTGTCTTGCTGACCTTCACCCCCATCCACTCCAGGTCCTCAGGGATCATCTTGTAAGCGTCCGGATCGATCTTCTCCGGGTTGGTGTCCTCCATCCGGTTGACGAATACGCCGTTGTACCGCTTGCAGTACTCATCATTGAGGATAGCGACCCTGGTGTGGCCTAGGTGCAGTGGTCCGGATGGACCGGGGGCGAAACGCATCACGACGTTTCCGTCCATAGCACCGGGCAGATCGGGAAGAACGTGGATACGCTCCACTTTCTCCTTCTTGTTGAGCATCGATGAGTCGATCGTCTCCAGTTCCTTACGCTGGTCATCGACCTTCATGGCGTTGACCTGGCCTACGATGTCGGCGATAAGAGGCAATATCTCCACGACCCTGGTCCTCATCTGGGGCTGCTCAGCCAGTACCTTCCCCTGAACGGCCTTGGGGTTGGCGGAGCCGTTGTGCTGGACGGCGTTCTGGAGGGCGTACTTCCGGATGACGAGCTCAAGGTTCTGGTCTGACATAACGTCCTGAGAATGAGGGATGGTCATATTCTATCTTTCGCTGGCACACTATCATATGGATCCATGAATGGACCTTCCCGAATTCCTTAGTAAAATATCCCCCTAAAAAAATGATTCGCGAATTTGGAATTCTTCAGTCTAGATTAAATATCCATTTTGATGCTAATTATGCAATCCTAGCTAACTTAAGGAATAAGAACGTGAACGTCGCCAAGGGAAAGAGATGTCGTCGTGGTGGTTGTTGACATGACGGGAACTAATAATCCAGATGAGAGAATATATGCGAACCCACCAGAACCTTTGATCATCAAAGTCTTTATCGGACTGGCGCTAATATTTGTTTTGTTCGGAATATTTTCTGCGGCAAACGGTTCCTTAATAGGTCTCTTCATGTGCTTGGTGGCAGGAATAATTGTAGTTTTCATCATATGGCGAGAGTTCGTACACAATCCAATAGAGGTCTCATTTGGACCAAATGAGATGACCCTGCTGTTCAGGTACTCAAAGCCTTTACAGATGAAATACGACGATATTTTATGGTTGGCATTACCGTTCTCAGGTCGGATTGGGGGCATGAAGGTCAAGAAAAGGTCCTCATTCGAGATGAACCTAGCCATCTGTCTGGAATTAAAGAATCGCATGAACGACGAATCAAGAATGGCCCCACCAGGTGGAATCTAGAGAGATGGTATCTTCTCTATTGCTGACCATTATGTTTGAGGATTCTGATTCATATAATGTCGCCGGTTCAACGTCTCCACGGGTCAAATGTCTTTTTGCTGTAAGCTTCATAAACCCGGAACAGATACATCAACTGGGATGCACTGAAAGAGGCCTCGTAATAAGGTCTCTATTTCCATAATTCAACGGAATCGTGAGCAAGAGAACTCAACGATTCCAATGAGTCGATGGCCAGGCATTTGAACGAGTCTGGCGGGAACATATGGCCAATAGCGAACTGCTGATCGAGATCGGAACGATACTGCTAGTCGCATTCATTGGGGCCATGATAGCCACCAAGGCGAAGCAGAGCGCCATCCTGGGCTACATCATCGCCGGTGTCCTGATCGGCCCGTACATGTACATCGAGCTAGGTCCGTTTGTCTACAGCGGTGTTGTGCACGAGACCGGACTGATCGACCTGTTCTCCCAGCTTGGCCTTATCCTGCTCATCTTCTTTGTCGGCCTGGAGTTCTCCGTCGATAAGATCAAGAGGGTCAAGGGTCCGGCCGTGGTGCTTTCACTGATAGACGTCGGGCTCAACCTGTTCACCGGATTCCTCCTCGCCGCGTGGCTGGGATGGGGGCTGGTCGATTCGATATTCCTGGCCGCGGTCCTCTCGATGAGTTGTTCCGCCGTGGCCATGAAGACCCTGATCGAGCTCGGAAGGCTGGAGAAGCCGGAGACCGAGTTCATGTTGGGCATGATAATCCTTGAGGAATTCATCTCAATGCTGTTCCTGACACTGGTCGGCGGTTTGCTGATCAAAGGGGACGCCTCCTTCTCCCCGACGAGCATGATCATCGGGATGGTGGCATTCTTCGTGTTCTTCGCGATCATGGCCGCTGCCGTCATCCCCTTTGTCGTAAAGCGTCTGGACAAGATGAAGAGCGACGAGATGTTCGTTCTGTTTATGATCGGGATCATCGCCATGACGGCGGCGATAGCAGAATACTGCGGCGTACCTTCCCTGATCGGCGCGTTCTTCATAGGCATCACTTTCGCGGAGACCCGGGTCACTAAACGTCTGGATAGAAAGATAGCTCCACTGCGCGATGCGTTCGTCGCTATCTTTTTCGTTTCGTTCGGGATGTTCATAGACCCTTCGATGTTCGGCTCAGTCTGGTCGATCATCATTATTGCGGTCGTGATCATTATCCTGGATGAGATCATCATTATGTCCATAGTGGCATACCTGGTGGGTTTCCCCAGAAGGGAGGCGGTCTCGATCGGGTCTTCCTTCAGTGCCCGGGGCGGCGAATCGGTGATGTATGCCACCGTCGGTAGTAAAGCTGCCACTGCGACCAAGGGAGCGGAGCTTTATCCGATAGCTGGAGCGATGACCTTTGTCATGTCGGTTCTCTGTCCGTTCTTCATCAAGAAGAGCTATATTATCGCGGACCGAGCGGCGATGAGGATGCCCAGGTACATTGCCTACGGGGGCTCGATCTTCTCTCGCACCGTGGGAAAAATGATACTTCCGGGCGGTTTAAGATCCTTCAAGATGTCGAAGCACCTGCTCGTATCCCTCGCCCTCTATCTCGCATCCATACTATCGATCCTATCCCTGACCGGTGTGCTCCGTCTGACCGCTTTCCTGATCTCCCTCGTGGCATGTTCGATAGCCTGGTTCGCTCTCCGCCCAGAGGTCGATAGGGTGGCCAGGAAGATCGACTATTCCAATCTCGGGACCATGTATGGAAATGCAAACAGGATTTCCCATTACATAGCCTCGGTGATAAGCCTATCAATGATCATGTGCGTCACCGATGCGTTCGTCATGATCGTTTACTGGCCTTCGGTGTTCATCATTTCGATAGCCTATGTTTCCTGGTTCATCTACCTCATGAAGATGGTCCACCATCATACCTGTGACGATTCGATGAAGATGCCCGAGCTCAGGGCCGTCCCGACGGGTGATGCGGCCAACCCCAGCAATCCCTTGTATAAGCATCGGGAACGCTGGAAGGGATTCGAGGACGATGAACAGCATTGAAGATTTTTCGTGGTAGTCGGCCGAGGCCAGCTTAAGGACGTTCCTTGATCTTCCTTGCCGTTCCCTGATTCGGAACAGGCCTCATACGATCACCTGACATTTTTTTCTCACAGTTCTTCTTCGAGCACCTGGATGGCACCGCTTATTTCGGACAATATGTTCCTAGCTCCGTTTCCCTTATTTCCAGGTTCGCAAGCGTTTGCTGGCCGGTCGCGTATTAGGCTTTCAACGCATCCAGTCTGTCTTTCAATTGTTCTTTCATCAAGATCCTTAGTGCCAACATTTCGCATCGGCGTATTAGTTCCTGGTTGTCAGCTCAGGGATGAAGAACCCATCACGTGCCTTGCTATTGCTTATTAATCGGGAAAGGAATCACCCGTTCATGTCAGTCAGGGGCCTCCTGAAAGGGATGAAGGACGTCATGCGGGTGGACGAGCTGGTCTCGCCCGACCTGCAGTTGACAAGAACGCTCGTGGAGAACCAGAAGGTCCCGGTATTGTTCAACAATGTGAACGGCGGCAAGGTCGTGGGCAACCTCTGGAGCGACCGATCACGCATCGCCTCTGCCCTCGGCATCACGAAGGAAGAACTACTCCCGAAGATGATTGAGTCGATCTCAAATCCGGTGAAACCGAAGGTCATCGACGATCCGGCGTTCCGTCAAGTGGAAATGGATAGGTTCGACCTACGCAAACTGCCGATCCCGAAGTTCTATCCCAAGGACGGAGGCCGTTACATCACCGCCGGTGTCGCCGTCTCCGAGTTCGAGGGGAAGAAGAACGTTTCATTCCACAGGCTTATGCTTCTAGACGATCACCGCTTCGGCATCAGGCTCGTTCCGCGTCATCTGTTTACGATGCACAAACTGAGTGCGGAGAAAGGCAAAGACCTGCCCGTCGCGTTCTGCGTAGGCGTATGCCCATCGGTGCTGCTCGCTGCAGCAACGTCGGCAGATTATGCCCTTGATGAGATGGAGATAGCTGCGTCGATGCGGAAGGCATGTGTCGGCGAGTCCGTCGCCGTTGCCCCGACCGACAAGGGGCTTATGGTTCCCGCCTACGCCGAGTACGTGTTCGAGGGCCGCCTCACCTTGGACAAGGTCGATGAAGGCCCGTTCGTGGACATCACGGGAACCTACGATGACGTCAGGAAACAACCAGTCTTCGCCGTTGACAAGATATACCACCAGAAGGACCCGATCTTGCATGTCGTCCTGCCCGGTGGATTGGAGCACTTCATGCTCATGGGGCTGCCTCGGGAACCGGTCATGTTCAAGACGGTGCGCCAGGTCGTGCCCCAGGTTCATGGGGTCAGATTGACCGAGGGAGGCTGTTGCTGGCTTCACGGTGTCGTTTCGATCACCAAGAACAAGGAGGGCGATGCCATGAACGCCGCCATGGCCGCTTTCACAGGTCATCCTTCTATGAAGAAGGTGACCATCGTCGACAGGGACGTGGACATCTTCAACGACCAGGACGTGGAATGGGCCGAGGCGACCCGCTTCCAGGCATCCCGCGGATTGATGGTCGTGAACAACGCTGCCGGTTCATCTCTCGACCCGAGCGCGGACGGAACGACCTCCAAGATCGCGATCGACGCCACCAAGCCTATGGGCGTAACCAAAGGATTCGAAAAGGCAGAATTGCCTTGAGGTTACCATTACCCATTCTTCATTTTGAATTCCTGACCATTCTTTTAATATTCAGAATGTAACTCCTCTCGCCGGGAAGCGCTGGACAAGCGAATTGAGAAGGTGTCAGTTTGAGGATTAAACGGAAATTCGTGGCACTGATAGTTGTTGTGATGTTGGTGATCACTGCCTTGTTCGCATCGATGCTGTCCCAATATGCGCAAGGTGGCAGGATCGCCTATGTCGCAGTGAAGACGGACAAGGTCACCTACATCAATGGGGAGAACGTCACTTTCAAGTTAACGCCGCTGACCAGCGGGGTCTATTTCAGCACCTCCGGGCTCGATCCCAACTATTATTGGTACAATCCCGGCGCTAACCTCGGCACTGTCCACATCATACGGATCCCCGACGGCTACGACCCTGACCAGGTCATTAATGACAAGAAGATGCTGGACAAGATCCAGTCCTGGGACGATCGAGACATGGCGGTCGGCTTCGATTACTTCAACAGCACCGATGGAACGAAATCCCTAAGCTGGAACGGGACGGTCATGCAGAACAATTATGACGATCTTGGCCATGTGTCTGTCATTTACCGTAAGGCTCTGGGCGGATATTACCTGATCTACCCTCAGTTCACGTCATTGGCCGGTCATCCGGTCAAGTTCCAGTTGGACCGGAATGCGATCTTTTACCTCGATGCCTTAAGGGTGACAACTGTGCCGAGCATTGAAGGTACGACATTGACGTACAACATGACCGTCAGCGCGCCATCTTCGTTCACCGGTGATACTCATTGTGAGATGTCCTGGTCCGTCAACGGCAATACCGGTCAGGAAGGGAACGGCTCAGACACCAATCACGCTGCCTTCGATGTCGTTCCCGGGGGAAGCCGAAACATCAGTTTCCAGCAACAGGTTGCCGTCTATTCCGGCTACGAATCATTCCGCTTGGCCGGTTGGATCGATACTTCGCAAGGGAACTACACCTTCCAAAAGACCGATTGGCGGATCAACGGGAGGTGGTCCAATGATCAGCCCTATTACCTCTAGTCTAGACGAAGAACCGGTCCTCACGGTCGACGGTATCTCCAAGACGTACGGGAACCGTTTCACGGCACGCAACGTCCAGGCCTTGGACCATGCTTCGTTCCGGCTTGGTCGTAGAGAAATATGCGGTCTGGTCGGTCCGAACGGCGCTGGCAAGAGCACCCTGATCAAGATCATCATGGGCATCGAGAGGGGCAACGGAGGGAGCCTGAAGCTTGCCCCAGGGGATGGACGGCCTGACTTCGGATATGTACCGGAAAAACCGACATTCTTCGAGGACCTTAGCGCATATTATAATCTCCTCTATTTCGCCAGACTTTACCGCATCCCGAACCCGGAACTGACCGTTCGCAAAAGCCTGAACATCTTCGGGCTGGATGAAAGGGGAGAAGACTTCGTCGGAGATTTCTCCAAAGGCATGAAACAGCGCCTCGCCATCACCCGGTCGATAATGCACCATCCCAGGGTCCTTCTGATGGATGAACCGTTCTCCGGCTTGGATCCCACCGCGATGATCGACATCAGGAGGTCATTGAAGGCGCTTAAAGAGCAGGACATTTCGATCCTCCTATCTTCGCATGAGCTCTATGAGATCGACCAGGTGTGCGACTCGATCATCTTCATCAAATCCGGTAAGATCATCGGCAAGGAGGGTTACCAGAGGAAAGGGAATCTGCTGAATGTACAGATCACGGTCGAGAACCCGAGCCAGGCGCTATTGGATGCGGTCTCCGGGAGAAGGGTGCTGAGCGTCTCCCCGGATGGAAAGGACATCCTGGTGGAGCTGGAGAGATCGCAGATCCCCGACATTGTGTCGTCGATGGTCTTCGCCGGAGGACGGATCGTCGAGACAAAGATCGTCCAGAGGAAGGCCGAGGACATGTACACGGAGATCATCATGGAGGGAGGGAGATGAAGCAATTATTGATCCAGGTCCGAAAGGACCTGAAATTGCTCTCGACCGACGCGCGTTTCGTATTCCTCATCGTGGCACTGGCTGCCATCGCCTTCATCCTCGCGGTCCAGGCCTGTTCGTCCTATGTTATGGTCGCGAAGAACACAACGATCGTCACATCAGTTTCGCTCATCATGCTGCAGAAGGCCAACCTGGGTCAGTACTGGACGATGTTGATGGCGGTAGACTCGGCGATATTCATCGTGGCCGGCTCGCTGGCCATGGCTACCGAGAAGGACAGCGGCATGCTCCGATATGCCCTTACAACCGGATGCGACAAGAAGAGGTTCTTCGCCAGCAAGTTCCTGGTGCTCATGATAATGGTCGCTATCGGCGTCGTTGTATCGCTGATCGCCTACCTCATTGCCTTCTCCATGATGGACATGCCGATATTGGGGGCGGACGCGCTCATCTCATCGATGCTCTTCCCGACAATAATGCTCCTGGTGTTCGCCGCCTTGGGATTGCTACTGTCCACGGTGTCGAGGAAGAAGGCGGTACCGATCATCCTGGCCATATTCCTATTCTTCCTGCTCACGATCACGTTCAATCTTAGTCTGAACATTGGGAGCAACGAAGCATACCGGGCGAATCCCAACATAACCGTCAATAACGCCACCGAATACATCCCGACGCTGTTCAAGGTAATGGACCTGTCGAACCCGCTGATACTGACGCAAGGGACATATCTCAGCATGGGGGTCGCTCCGGAGGATTTCGCCAGCACATACAATCCAGTCATGTACGATCTCTGGGGAGGTGTCGCAATCGGCATGGGCATGCTGTCGATATTCCTCGTGATCGGCTACATGGCTTTCAGAACCGAACGTCTGGACAAATCCGGTGACAATCGGGGGATGCTGGGGAGGATCCTGGGATAATAACAGGAACTCCCCAACTAGCTTAGATCCGACGATCTAATCTAACTTGTTCTTTCTTAAGAATTCCAACAGCACCGGAGAATAGCGGTCCGGCGCGATCATGTGGCCACACCCATCCAGCAGGACCAACCTCGAGCCCGCGATCCTTGACGCCAGTTCTTCCCCGAACCGGTGCGGTACCATGATGTCCTCGTTGCCGTGGATCACCAGTGTCGGCACTTTTATTGCCGAGATGCGCTCGTGACTGTCAAAGTTGTCCAGAGCCGCTTTCTGCCTGGCGAATCCGTCCACCAGGCACAGGTCTCTCTCTCTGGCCCCGCGTTTGTCGTTTTGGGCGACGTTCTCCCTTCCTCGAAACGCAGCGTTCGTCAGGCACCATGTCTGCATCATTGTCAGGAACGTCTCTATGCTGGCCCCTTCCCGGACGGTGTTGATCATGGCGTCGATGCCAACACTGGAGCGTTCCGGTCTTCTCATGTACGTGGACATGAGTGTGAGCGTGGCGACCTGGTCTGGATGCCTCAGGGTCAGTTCCTGGGCGACGTTGCCGCCCATCGATGCCCCGAGAACATGAGATCTATTGATCCCAAGTCCGGCCAGCAGTCCGGAGGCGTCGTCAGCCAGGTCCTCCATGGTGAACGGAAGTCCCGGGTGCTCGGTCCTACCGGCACCACGGTTGTCGATGGTTATGACCTCATATTCTCGGTCCAGCACGGGCAAGGCCTTCTTCCAGCTGGTCAGATCGCCGCATAACCCAGTGATGAGCAGGAGCGGCTCCCCCGACCCGTGCACCTCGTAATGCACTTTCGTGTCCCCAACGGCCATGTGCGGCATCAGAGACTCCTAGAAATGAGTAAAGGAGAAAAATGTTTGGATTCCACAACCGGTCCAGAGAACGGTCCGAACGATATATCTGATTCCTTTGGGAATCCGTTCATCAGGCGTCCGGCCACAGCTGCGCCGATTTCTCCCTCAGTTTGTACTTCATGATCTTGCCACTGGCGGTGAGCGGGTACTCATCCACGAACGCGACATACTTGGGCACCTTATAGAACGAGATCTTGTTCCGGCAGAAGTCCTGGACATCGGTCTCGGTCATCATGACTCCGGGCTGCAGGATGATGAACGCGGCCGGCTGTTCTCCGTACTTCTTGCTCGGGCAACCGACCACCTGGACGTCCCTGACACCGGGCATGTGGTGGACAAAGTCCTCAACCTCCTTTGGATAGATGTTCTCCCCGCCCCGGATGATCATATCCTTGAGGCGTCCTGTCACCGAGAAATATCCGTCCTTGTCCCTCTTGCCGATGTCCCCGGAGTGCAACCAGCCTTCTTTGTCGATGGCGCGGGCCGTCTCTTCGGGATTCTTATAGTACCCCTTCATGACGTTGTATCCGCGGCAGCACAGTTCGCCGTGCTCCTCGTCCTTGCAGAACTCGCCCGTGTCCGGATTGATGACCGCCACTTCCACACCGGGCATGGCCTTTCCGACAGTGGAGCACTTTCGCTCCAACGAGGCCTCGTCATACCGGGTCTGGGTCATGCCTGGTGACGATTCTGTGAGCCCATATACATTGGTCACCTCGGTCATATGCATCTTCTCCACGCACTCGTTCATCGACTTGACCGGGCATGGAGCGCCCGCCATTATACCGGTACGCAGCGTACTGAAGTCGAACTTGTCGAATAGTGGGTGGTCCAGGATGTTGATGAACATGGTAGGGACGCCATACACTCCGGTGCAGCGTTCCTTCTCGATCGCCATCATGACCGTGACCGGGTCATACTTCTCCAGTATGACCATGGTGTTGCCCCAGTTCAGGCTGGACATGACGCCGAGCACGCAGCCAAAGCAGTGGAACAGCGGCACCGGGAGGCATATGCGGTCCTTCGGCCCGAAGTTCATGTTCGCCCCGATCCAGTAGCCGTTGTTGGCGATGTTGTAATGCGTTAGCATCACCCCTTTCGGGAAACCGGTGGTGCCGGACGTGTACTGCATGTTGACGACATCCAAGCAATTCAGCGTCGACTGACGCTCCAGGTACTCATCACCTGACACCTGCGTTGCGAGGGCCATGACCTCCGGCATCGAGTACATGCCCCGGTGCTTCTCTGGTCCGAGGAACATCACCCGCTGCAGATGCGGAAAACGTTCGGTATGCAGCTTGTCCCTGGGCTGGGTCTTGAGCTCTGGAATGAGCTCGTACATGATGGAGACATAGTCCGTGTCCCGGTACCCGTCAATGACGAAGATGTTCTCGCAGTCCGATTGTTTCAGGACGTACTCGATCTCGGTCGACCTGTAGTTGATGTTGATGGTGAGCAGGATCGCCCCGATCTTCGCGGTGGCGAACTGCAGCGTGACCCAGTGCGGTACGTTCGTTGCCCACACCGCCACCTTGTCGCCCTTCTTGACCCCGAGGGACATAAGTCCTTTCGCCACCCGGTCGACAGTGGCACTGAACTCGCTCCACGTCTCGCGGTAGTCGCGGTCCGCGTAGACGATCGCCTCATTGTCCGGATATTTGGCCACGGTCTCGTCCAGAAGCTGGCCTAGCGTCGCCTCCCGGGTGATCTCTTGCCTTACCATTTCGACCACCCTAGAACGGAGTATACACCGAGGCGTAGATCGAGGCCGGAGCATCGGTCGCCGAGCCGACATGGTGCGGCACGACCGAATTGTAATACATGGAATCCCCAGGTCCGAGAACGAACGCCCTATTTCCGTAGATCAATTCGACTTTCCCGGAGACGACGATGATGAATTCCTCACCCTCATGGGAAGAGAGCTGCTTCTCCCCGCCCCCGTTGAACTCGACATAGAACGGGTCCATGTGCCTGTCTGTCTTCCCCTTTCCCAGCGCGAAATAATGGGCATGGTCCGGTCCCGCTCCTCTGGCTCCCGGCGTGTCCTCCTTGCGTTCGTTCGCCCTGACTATGAGCGGGTCCTCCATGAACTGGTCGTCCATGAACGTCCCCAGTCTCTGTCCGAGGGCTCGGCTGAGCTTCACCAGCACCCCGATGGCGGGGTAGGCCTTGTTGTCCTCGATGTTCTTGAGGAGCACCAGGTCTAGGCCGGCGTTCTTGGCCAGATCCTCGGGCGTGAGCCCCAGGCGTTCGCGGTACGTGCGTATTCGGGTTCCGAGCTTCTCCGGAGAAGTCATTCTATCCCTGCAATCGAACTTGACGGACGGATGGCCATCGGTCCGGGCGACATCTGGCATCCTGGTCCTTCTGGAACGAATGCCCTGGTTTTCTATTTCAAGGTTATCCAGAGCGACCGACGTTGATTGTAAGAACTGCACTTGGCGCGGTCATCGGTTGGAAGAAAATGAAGCGGGCAGCCGAATAACATGATTCGGCTCTGTTCTTGCCCGATTACTTTATATTCTGACCTACCCAAGCTTTGGCCGCCTCGAACACTTTCTTGTTCTTCTCCACCAGCTGTGGTTTTGCGGCGAAGCTCGATGCCAGCGCTGCCACGAGGACGTCCTCCGGCAGGCCGATCAGGCCAAGCGCGCTCATGCAGCCGAGGAATGCGGTGTTTGCGGCTTTGGGTACACCGTTGTCGGTGGCGATCTTCATGGCCGGGAACGCGATGACCCGGACATCGCTTCTGACGGACGGTTTCACCGGCAGCGATTCTTCGTAGATCAGGACGCCGTCGTGGTTCACGGTCTGTGCGAACTTTTCCATCGCCGGTTGGTTCATCGTGACCAGGACGTCGGGCTTGTCGACCGTTGGTGAACCGATCGCTTGCCCGCTCATTACGACCGAGCACGACGCGGACCCGCCACGTTGCTCAGGCCCGTAGCTCGGCAGCCACGAGACGTAACGACCGGAACTGCTTGCCGCCTCGGCGATGACCGTACCTAGGCTGAGAACGCCCTGTCCTCCGAAGCCAGAGAACTTGAAACGCTTCTCCTTGAACGACTGGTCCGGGTAGGGGTCCTTGCCCGAGCCGGCCTCGCCCATGAGCTCCTTCAAAGTGACACGCTGGATCGGAATTGCCTTTCTTCCCGGCTCCCCGCTCCGATCCCGGAAGTTGGCCAGCGGGAAGACCTTCTCCATCTCGTTGGTGACATACTCGGCGGACTTGATCGCGTCCATCCTCCAGTTGGTGGGGCACGGTGACAAGATCTCGACGAAAGCGTAGCCTTTACCGTCCCTCTGGATCTCCAATGCCTTACGGATCGCCTTTTTCGCCTGCATGATGCGCTTGGTGTCGGCGACGGATATGCGTTCGATGAAAACCGGCGCCTCCAGCTGGGCGAAGACCTCGCACATCTTGAGCGGGTATCCGGTCCTGGCCACGTCCCTGCCGAACGGAGTGGTCGTTGTCTTCTGTCCCGGAAGCGTGGTCGGCGCCATCTGCCCACCGGTCATCGCAAATATGCTGTTGTTGACGCAGAATGCGGCAAAATGTTCTCCCCGGTTGGCGGCCTGGAAGGCGTTGTTGAAACCGATCGCTCCCATGTCCCCATCCCCCTGATAGGAGATCACAACACTGTCCGGGAGTACCCGGGAGACCCCGGTCGCGACGGCAGAAGCACGTCCGTGCGGTCCGGCCACGTTGCCGCAATCGAAGTAATAGAAGCAGAACGCGGCGCATCCGACCGGGCTGACGAAGACCGTCCGGTCCTCTATGCCAAGGTCATGCATCGCCTCTGCGATCAGCTTCTGGATGATCCCGTGGCCGCATCCGGCGCAGTAGGTCGTGGTCTTACTGCCATCCTTGCGGTCGAACGTCTCATAGAACCCATGTGATCTCTTGATCATCAGAACGCCTCCTTCATCAGGTGGTCCGCGGCCTTCAACACATCGTCCACCTGGATCAGCACTCCGCCCATCCGGTTGCACAGGCGAACCTGTGATTGTTTCTTCCGGTCTAGGTATAGGATGACATCGTTCATGTACTGGCCATTGCTCATTTCGACGACCAGGACCTTCTTGCCGGCTGCCGCCTTGTTCAGCTGCTCCACCGGGAACGGCATCAGCGATATCGGCCGGAACAGACCGGCCTTGACTCCTGACGCCCTCAGCTGATCGACCGCCGAGCGAGCCACCCGGGCGCTCGTCCCGTAGCCCGTGAGTATGATGTCTGCATCTTCGGTGAGATATGACTCGGTCGTTGCCTCGTGCTGCATGGCCGCGTACTTCTCCTGTAAATGACGGTTATGGATCTCCATCTTGTCCGGCTCGAGGAATATGGAGCTGATCAAGTTGCCCTTGGTGGGTAGGTCGCCCTGCACCGACCAGTCGGAGGTCTTAGGTCTATGCGCCTCGTTTTCCGGGAGCTTGAGCGACTCCATGACCTGCCCAAGTGTAGCGTCTGCCAGGATCATCGCCGGGTTGCGGTACTTGAAGGCCATCTCGAACGCCTTCATGGTCAGGTCGCACATCTCCTGGACCGATGCCGGTGCCAGCACGATGCTGTGGTAGTTGCCGTGGCCCCCGCCCTTTACCGCCTGGTTGTAGTCGCCCTGCTCCGGTCCAATGTTGCCCAATCCCGGTCCTGTCCTCATGATGTTGACGATGAGCGCCGGCAGCTGTGCCCCGGCCAGGTAGGACATGCCCTCCTGCATCAGGCTGATTCCCGGTCCGGATGACGCGGTCATTGCCAGCTTGCCCGCGCTGGCCGCCCCATAGATCATGTTGATCGACGCCGTCTCGCATTCCGCCTGGAGGAACTCCTTTCCCATCTGCGGGAACCAGGCCGCTGCATCCTCGGCGATTTCGCTTGCGGGTGTGATTGGATATCCGAAATACACGTCGCATCCGGCGTACAGCGCGCCTATCACCACGGCCTCGTTGCCTTTCACGAACTTCCTCATAGCGACACCTTCTTGTCGGCCGTGTGGACCTCGACGGCGTACGGCTCGGGGCAGTTGTAGTAACAGATGAAACATCCAGTGCATCCTTCGCCGGCGTATTCGGCCGGGATGAACCCCTTCTTGTTGATCTTGCTGGACATCTTGAGGACCTTTTTCGGGCAGGCGTTGACGCACCGGCCGCATCCCTTGCACTCGTCCTCGGTGATCACGGGACGGGGCAGTCCCGTATGCTGGGTCTCTGACATTGAAGCCGCAAATTGTGATGAATCATACTTAAAGCATCGCAAAATTCCGTCTTTGACGATTCCAGAAATGTTATATTGTTACTCAGAGGTCCATGAGCATTCGTGCTCAATGGTGGCTATTCAGACGAAGCTGTCCTGACCTCTCATTGATGCAGTGACCCTAATCACGAACGTCGTGCAACGGAGTCCACCATTTAACTTCCTCCAAGGATACAAGACCCGGGGATTCAATGAGGTCAAGATCAGAAACGTGGGTACCAATAATCTTTTTTTTAATCGCCTCTGCTGTATTGATGCTTTTCGCATTCTGGCTGAAAGGAGCGATTTATTCAGAAATACGTGGAAAAAATAATGAGAATGAATGATACTATTTCTTATTGGTTACGGAATCGTACCTTATTTCGTATGGATCCATTCTGGTTCTTGCCACCGTTTCTGTTCTCCTTTTTCGACGAAGGATTCTTCCTCTCGTTCCACAGGTGGGTGAACCGGTCCAGGCATTCGAACAGGGCTTGATTTATTTCTCAAACTAAATCGGATAATCAAAAACTCAGCCACCTATCATTTTTTTCCCTAGCTCGGTCAGCACGTAAACGCGCCACCTTTTCCGAGGAGATGAGGAGATCAATTTTGCCTCTTCCAGTATGCTGAGATGATAGGACAGCCCCGAATCTGTCAATTCAGTGATTTCTTTCAGCAGGCAGGGACAAAGATCAATCACCAGGAGAGCGTGCAAAATCTGCAGCCGGATCGGGTCAGAAACCGCATGAAAACGTTCAGCTTCTGAAGCAAGTTCCGTCTTGTTGGGCACTTGATTCTTCAACCCATCCAACCCTCCTTGCTGGCGAAGGGCCGCTTCCATCTCATCAGGAAGGTTCATCACGTCCTTACAGCATTCTTTCTTTGATGTACTCTTAACGGCCATTCCGCATCCTCTACTCCTTGGGTAATATAAGATTGTCGATAATCCACTTATTGATTTCATTCCTGCTCTTCCTAAATGCAGTCAATCTGTCTTGCTCGGGCCCCACAACGCTTGACGGATCGTCGAAACCATGATGTATCTGCTCTTTGCCTCCGGGGAAGAAAGGGCAAGTCTCGGCGGCATTTGAGCAGACCATGACTACATAGTCGAATTCCTGCCCCTTGAACTCAATAAGCCCTTTGGATCTTTGAACAGAGATATCAATGTCCAGCTCGGCCATGACCTCAATGGCCAGGGGATGTACCTGACTAGGCTTGGTACCGGCGCTCTTCGCGCTGAGGGCTTCTGAGTAAAGGCCATTTACCAGCCCTTCGGCCATCTGGGACCGGGCTGAGTTGTGTATGCAGATAAACAGTACAGTTCTCATTCGATCCTTCACCTTCGATAGATGATATGGATAACAATGGTTAGGAACTTATTTATATCTACCAAATGTTTTAGTTCAATAATAATTGAAATATCATTTGGCCAGGTCCTGGAAAATGGTGGAAATTTAATGAAAGAGACCACAGGAGAAAACAGCCCGCCGCCAGGTGGATTGAAGAAATTGTCGTTCTTGAACAGGTACCTTACCGTCTGGATATTCGCCGCCATGGGGCTGGGCGTTGGACTGGGTGTCCTTATTCCAGGCTTGGCCGATTCCCTGAACAAGTTGAGCGTCGGCACGACCTCCATCCCGATCGCCATCGGTCTGATATTAATGATGTATCCTCCTCTGGCCAAGGTAAAGTACGAGGAACTTGGGCAGATCACAAAGCAACCCAATGCGAAAAGGATGTTCACCACTTCCTTGATGTTGAACTATGTCGTCGGTCCGCTCCTGATGTTCGCTCTGGCCTGGATATTCCTGCCCGACCAACCTCTTTACCGGATCGGTCTGATCCTGACCGGTGTAGCCAGGTGTATCGCCATGGTCCTGGTCTGGAACCAGCTAGCTGAAGGAGACTCCGAGTATGTCGCCATCCTCGTTGCTTTGAACTCGATATTCCAGATAGTGCTGTACTCGTTCTATGCTTACTTCCTGATCAGCGTACTATCAGATGTCGTATCCCCAGGTTCCGGGGTGATCGTGGACATATCCATCGTATCCGTGGCCATCAGTGTGATCATCTATCTGGGTGTACCTTTCTTCGCGGGCATCATTAGCCGATACACTCTGAGACCGAGGATGGGTGCTGACTGGTATGATAACAAGTTCATGCCGGTGGCAGGAAAGATTTCCCTGCTTGCATTGCTCTTCACTATCGTAGTAATGTTCTCGCTAAGGGCCCAGTCAATTGTCGACACGCCTTTTGATGTGATCCGGATCGCCATCCCGCTGCTGGTCTACTTCACCATCATGTTCCTCTTATCATTCTGGCTGTCCATGAAGTTCAAGTTCGACTATCCTCACGCGGCGGCGCAATCCTTCACCGCGGCAAGCAACAACTTCGAACTGGCGATCGCCGTGGCGGTAGGCGTGTTCGGTATCAGTTCAGCGGTGGCCTTCGCTACGGTCATCGGTCCGTTGGTGGAGGTGCCCGTGCTCATTTCACTGGTGAACCTATCGCTTTACTTCCGCCGGAAATATTACGACAAGAACGGGTTGATTAAGGGCGTGGCTCAGGATGGCTGAAAGAATGGACCCGCGAACCAAGGAGTTAGTGGCCATAGCCGCTTCCGTCGCCGGGCATTGCCAGCCTTGCTTCCGCCATCATCTTTCGAAGGCGATGGAGCTGGAAATTAGTGAAGAAGACATCCGTGAAGCCGTGTCTTTGGCCGGAAGGATAAGTGGTGCTGGAGATCAGCGCATGGTTGAGTTCGTTGAAAACATCTTAAAGGAAGGAAAAAAGGAGGGAGTGAAATGACCATTGAAGAGATAGACCTATACAAACTGAAAGCGGACGATATTGTGAAGTACCTGCCTGAGGGCGACAGCTCGAGCTGCGGAACTAAGAGCTGGACGGAGTTCGCCCAGATGCTGATCGACAAGAAGGTCAAGGCAGTGAGCTGCGCGAAGATCGACAAGAAGATGGCCGAAGCCATCGATGCAGTGCTGAGCATCGATATCCATCTGCCGGAGAGCGATCCCATGCAGCAGAAGGTGCCAGAGAAGCTTTTCGAGTACAATTCGCCTGACGAGAACTCGCCCGTGGTTATTACTAGCAATTCCATCATCACACACCAGATCCTGAAACTGGTTTTCGACACGGCCAAGGTCAAGGTCTTCGTCATACCAGTTGATACCAACGGCTTTACCATGGACAACTCCGCGGTGCAGGGGACCCTAACACCGATGGCGGCGATGAAAGCTATTAATGAGAGCGGGATAGCCAACAAAACCTCCGCGAGAAGGGCGTTGATATCCGGTCTGGCCGGCGACCAGAAGAGCGGTCTAGAGCGTATCACTCGATGGAGCCTGGAGATCGGACCGGTCAGCGGCTTCGAGCTGCCGATGTACCTCTTTGCGAAAAGCTGAGAAATCCTGACAGTATAACTGGGCTGTTATAGAACTCTAGTCAGAGTGAGGAAGTTCCAATCACTTAAGGTGTTCAATTGGCCCGTATCGTGAAAGTGAGGAAAGAGCAATTAGCCCCGTGGCTGAATGGGGAGGTAGAACGCCACTGCATCCGTTGCGAATCCGTAGTAGAAAGGATGGATCACGTCTGCCCGGTCTGTCATGCCCCTCTCCGTAAGGAATGCCCTATCTGCCATTACTGGGTAGAGATGGATGTTACTTTCTGCATCTCCTGTCGGCATGGGTTCCCATTACCTCCATTACCAAAGGCGACAATAAAGTTGTGGCATATCAAGGAATGATTCCTAATCACCCTTTCATCTGGTCTTTATTCGTATGTATCTCTACCCTGCGAAATCTTTAGTGTATGATAGACTAATAGAACCTAACCAAGGTCTGTGAGGTATTGGTCTGCTAAACATGAGGGAGCGATTGCTGTCTGCTTTGGACCGCGGAACGGTGGATCGAGCGCCCTGCGTCAGTCCAGGCCAGACGGCTATTGCGGACCTCCAGCGGGCTGTGGGGGCGGAATGGCCTAAAGCACACCAAAACGCAGAGCTCATGACCAGGTTGGCCCTGGCTTCCGTCACCTTGGGCAACCAGGAAGGCACCAGGGTTCCCTTCGAGACTACAATGGATGCCTCGGCCTTCGGGGGGTTGAGATGGGGACACCATTTAGGCATCCATATGTCATAGGACATCCCCTGGTCGATCAGGAAGCAGTGGACCGTGCCACGGTTCCGAACACCCGGAAGATGGCCGGGCGCCTGTTGTTCTGGAAGCAGTGCTCCAGCTACGACGTGAAGAGGCGCCGGTACTGTGTGCGGTCACCGCCCTATTCACTCTAGCCTGTTTCTTGCGCGGGGAGCGGGACACTCTGATGGACCTCGTCATCAATCCTGCATTACTCGAGAAGGTGTTGTTTCTGGCCGAACAG
This sequence comes from Methanomassiliicoccales archaeon, assembly GCA_050014375.1. Taxonomy (GTDB): domain Archaea; phylum Thermoplasmatota; class Thermoplasmata; order Methanomassiliicoccales; family UBA472; genus DASXVU01. The sequence goes on from JBEKDM010000003.1 coordinate 29,366, forward strand.
TGGGGTGTTTCCTTCATACGAGAGGCGGTAGATGCGGGTGCCGATGTCATAGTCATCGAGGACACCTGGGCCAGCGGAGAGATCCTGTCGCAGGAGCAGTACAAAATCTTTGCCCTACCAGGCGAATAGATCCTGGCTCGGGCGGCGCATGAGATGGGTGCTAGCTCCATCCTTCACCAATGTGGCCGCCCCGGGAGCAACCTTGAACTTATGGCGGACAGCGGCGCGGACGGCCTCACCCTCCACCAGACAATGAATGTGATCGAGACCAAGAAGATACTTTCAGGCCGTTGTTCCATTGTTGGCAATCTTGACCCTCGGTCCATCGTTCAACTGGAACCCAAGGATATTAGAGCGCTCAGTACTCACTGCTTGGAGGAAGGGATCGACGTATTAGCCCCAGCTTGTGGGCTGGATCCAGCAACTCCGGTAAGGAACTTAAAGGCCATAGCGGAGGCCACACATCGATTCAAAAGGTAAATGGGGTTTGAATTCATTCCCTGTTTCAAAGGAAACATGACCATTTCCGATGATGGATCCACCCCATCCAGTCTTTCAAAGCATCCGTCTCTCTATGAGCTCCCTGACCTTGATGACGTCCAGCAGTTCTTCGCTTCGGACCAGTGACATGCCAGCCCTGTTCCCCATCAATTCGACTATGACGATCGTCTGAGGATTCTCCAGGTCGACGATTCCCTTGTTGATGGGGGCGGTCAATTTCTCAATGATATCAGATGAGTGCTTACCGATATGTCGCTTGTGGAGGTGCAGCATCCATCTCTCGTTGGCGGTGATCGTTTCCCCATACCCGGTCATGACCTTTAACATCTCCTCCATGTAAGGTTCGACCCATTTCTCTATTGGCACCCAATGGTGTGTATAAGGGAATTGCTCGGGATCTTGAAAGCATAGTTTCTTTAGGTCCGCCACTACGTCCTTTGGGTCTCCAAGAACTCGAATCTCACACACACCTTCGACATTCGTGTGCTCGATACTGTCCACGTAGGCGTTCACATCATTGAGCCTCGATCTTATTTCATTCTCAGCGTGACCTTTCTGGTTCGGGCGAAAGGTCACCAACATATTGCCGGCTACCATTTTTTCACCCTCTATTTGTTATTAGGAAGTTGCCTGTAGTTCATGCTTTCGGAATCGTATGACAAATTTCCGTCCTAATCCAGCGGTCTCTTTCCTGTTAATCAGCTAATGGGTAATACAGAAGATCCAAGACCGTCAGACCGGTCCCTTATGTCCAGCTTCTGTTTGTTCGGTATTGGCAGTATAGGGCTGAGCGTTCTGTTAGTTGCCCCCACAGAACCGATCCATTCACGGGAGCGAGTACCGAGGACGAAGTCACGGCAACAATTTTCCGAACAAGCACCATGACCAGATCGCCGTCAAGGTATGAAAGTAATTCAACGACCCTACCTTCGCATCGAGCTCAACAGATATTCCACTACAACGTCCGCTTGTTTTGCGGCTGCGATATTCACTCTTGGAGAGAGCGGAGGAGCCGATTCAACACCTGTTGTAAGATCGCCAATGAGAACGAAATTCTCCTTAATCCGATGCACCTTGATCTCGTCGTTTCTGCCTGCACCAGCTAACCCAGAGGCCGAAACTATCAACTTCTTGATCGGAAGCAGCTTCGTGACCAGCATAGTCTTGTATTGGGCCTTGTCAAAAGCTTCCACAACGATATCACAATCTTGAAAGATCTCGATTATGTTGCCGCTCTCGATCTTTTCTGTAGATGTTTCAAGCTCGATGTCCGGGCTGATCCGTTGAAGATTGATCTTCAATGCTTCGACCTTCATCATTCCCACTTGGTCCAGGAAATAGAACTGCCTGTTCAGGTTCTTATGTTCTACAACATCGAAGTCGACGATCTTCAGCTTCCTGACCCCGGTCCGCACCAGGTTGAAAGCGCAATTAGAGCCCAATCCCCCGGCGCCCGCGATCCCTATCTTGGTTGACCGGATCTTGGCGAGGTTCTCATCACCTAGGTAAGAGGTAAGCGCATTTTCGAAATCATTGTATCGGTTCATGCAACGCCCCCACCCAGTCCTTCATGATGGGTTGATAGCCTTTCTGCAGCAATTCCTTTTTTATCTCATCGAGGCTCCTTTTGTCGGATATCTCGAACTGGCCGCTGTTCTGCTCGGAACCGTTCACGGTGTGACCGCCTACGGACGTGTCAGATTCAGCGGACATCTTGGTGATGCCCAACGGGATCAGATGATCTCGGAGCGTCGCGCTTTCCCGTGTGGATAGTGTAAGACCGACTCGCGGCAGAAAGTTGCGTAATGCCACTATCATCTGGACGAGGTTCTTGTCGGATACCGGGATAGTGCTGTCGAACCTACCGGTATGTTCCCGTATCCTTGGCACGGAGATGCTTATCTCACAGTCCGGATACTTGTCTCGTAGATATTTGGCATGCAGTCCGACAAGATATGCGTCCGCTCTCCAGTCGTTCAATCCGAGCAGGGCGCCGATGTTCACCGTTCTCATGCCTGCCTTAGCCGCGCGCTCTGGGGCATCAAGCCGGAAACGATAGTTCTTCTTTGGACCGGCGATATGAACCCGATCGTAAACCTCTCTGTCGTAGCTTTCTTGAAAGAGGACCATGCCGTCCACGCCATCAGTTATCAAGGTGGAATATTCCTTTTCCTCCAAAGGATATACCTCGATCGAAACGGAGCTGAAGTATTCCCTCAAGACGTCCACTCGCTCCGAGATGTAGCCGACAGAGGTATGACCTCTTGACTCTCCGGTCAGGATGAGGATGTGCTTGAAGCCTTTCGATGCCAGGTATCCCGCTTCTTTCTTGGTCTCTTCGACCGTCAGCTTCTTGCGGGGGATGTCGTTCTTTACGTTGAAGCCGCAATAAGCGCATTGGTTGACACAATGGTTTGAGAGATACATCGGTGTGAAAAGGAGCATCGTTCTTCCGAAGTGCTGCGTGGTCAAATTATGGGCTCTTCGTGCCATCGTCTCGAGGTATTCTTCCGCGCATGGGGACAAAAGTGCCAGCAGATCCTCGTCACCCGCCCTCGGATTGGCCATAGCCATGGCCACCTCTTCTCTCGTGACCTTGCTGAAGCGTTCCGTTAATTCCGATGTATCTGTTTTATTACAAATATCGTAGAATGTCATTCATCTATTGTTTCTCATTCCTTAGGAACCCGGTCAGGGGTGATGAAGCGCTTGCATATTCTTGCGAAGGAGGTGTTCCTGACAAGTATGCCAGTCTCCCGGCGCTTACGGCGTCCTTGAACGCTCTTGCCATGCCTTTTGGATCTCTTGCAGTAGCGATCGCTGTGTTCACCAGGACCGCTGCGCACCCCATCTCCATGCATTCGGCGGCCTCGGACGGCCTTCCAATCCCCGCATCAACTATCACTGGAACTGGCATCTCTTCAACCAATATCCTGACCATCTCCTTCGTCTTGATACCTCTATTGCTTCCGATCGGCGAGCCAAGGGGCATGACCGCTGCCGCGCCAGCTTCGACCAGTTTCCTCGCCACGGTCAGGTCAGGGCTCATATACGGCAACACCACGAACCCTTCGTCAGCCAATACCTTGGTCGCTTTTATCGTCTCGATGTTGTCTGGAAGGAGATACTTCTGATCGGAGACGATCTCTATCTTCACCCAATTCCCGCAGCCGGCCATCTTGGCGATCCTGGCGATACGGACCGCCTCTTCGGCGTTTCTAGCTCCGGACGTGTTTGGCATCAGGATGCAGTTCTTTGGGATGTAATTCAACGGATTATCGGTATCGGAACTCGTATCTACTCTTCTGAGCGCCACGGTGACGACCTCTGCGGAGGCTTCCTCAAGCGCATCCCTCATGATCTCATAACTTCCATATTTCCCTGTGCCGATAAAAAGACGGTTGGAGATCTTTCTGTTCCTTATGACCAGTTCGTCCACGGTCAGCCACCGCCCACAAAGCTGATGATCTCAATGACATCGTTGTACTTGATATCTGTGGACCCCCACTCCTCCGGAGGAACCAGATTGGAGTTGTGCTCTACAACTATATGATCAATCTTGAAACCCTTATGTGTTACGAGATCTTGCAGGGTCGATCCGATCTCGACCGATTCCTCCTTTCCATTCACTCTTATCATCATCTTCGCACCATTCCCGACGATTCTTTCCTTCAGCTCTTGTACCCTGGATGCAATGTTCTCTGCTTGAGTTATCGCTCGTATTACTGCAATGTTCTCTGCACCTTTCTCAAGGAGGACATCCACGTTATCGAGCGTTATCCCGCCGATGAGAACGATGGGTTTGGTTGCCAGCCTTAGTACGGTCGACACATCCTCGGTTCCGATGTAATAGTCCTTTGTCTGGGTAGGAAAGACCGGACCGAAAGCGATGTAGTCCACATCAAATGAGTTAGCCTGCCTCACCTGTTCTATGGAGTGGGTTGATAGTCCGATGATCCTGTCCCGCCCGATGATATTCCTTGTCCTTTCCAGTGTCCACTCTTCAATGTCCTCCTGACCGAGATGGACGCCGTCGGCGTCAACTTCTTTCGCTAGTATGGGATCATCGTTCACGATGAACAGGACACCCTGTTCTTTGCATGATCTGGAGAGCTCTCTCCCGAGGATCGATCGCTCTCCGTAGCTCTTACGCTTCTCTCGCATCTGAAGAACGTCGATACCCCCCTTGATGGCTTCTTTCGAGACCTCGACGGTACTTCTTCCGTTCGAAACGTCCTCTTCAGTGACGAGGTATAAGCAAGGATGGGTGAATATTTTCAAGTTCAGATCTCCGATCATCGATCCATCTGTTCGAAAGGCCATGACCTTTTTCCAATTAAAATATGTGGAAACTCGACCTTGCCTAAACGAATCTGAAGTTCACCATCATGAAGTCCAAGGAACCGATCCTCTCTTGCGCACCGCCGATGCCTTTTTTCATATCTTACTTGGTGGAGAGTGGTAGGTTATCAATCCCTCAGAAAACTTGATTGATGTTGGCAGCTCGGTCGATATTAGAGTTACGAACCTAACTATCACCTATGTAAAATAAGCTCCCCGCCTTGATAACATCGATTTCATCCTACATCATACTTTTCCATTGCCGCTCCGACTGTCGATAGTCCTTCTGATCACAGCGGTCTGACATTCACCTATCCGCGGTCGCGATGGCGCCGCATGATGACCGATTCGTCACCTGTCCCATTGATCCGCCGCAATCAATTTTGGGCGTTCTATAGACGCATGACAGTACCCACGGTCAGGTCAATGAGCGTGATATACCTGTCTTTTCTTGAGCATTTGATAGATGATGCCGAGCAACTTCCTGGCCATGGCCGCATTGGCCTTCACTTTGGTGCGATCGAGGGCGACCCGGCCAATCTCAGCAATGATCCAGTTCACCAAGGAATACGAGGACATCGGGACCCGTGATTCCCGTTTCATGATATTTGCGGATTGGTAGCAAAGGGAGTCAATGGATCATGTTTGGCCCGGTCCAGATGGTCAACGATGTTCCGCCCGGAACTGAGGTGTTCGCAGACCCTATGAATCAAAGTGTTCCTCAACCTGATGCAGAACGCGATGCGACACGGAGGCAAGATCACCACCATCCGCTTCTCCCTCGAAGAACGAAATGGAGTTCGTTCCATCGTTAGCGAGGATGATGGAATCGGCATCCCTGCGGATATGAAAGAGAAACTGTTCACCAAAGGAATCGGGAAGGACCATGGTTTCGGCCTCTTCCTCTCCCGCGAGATCCTCGCTATCACCAGTATTACCGTCACGGAGGAGGGCGAACCGGGGAAAGGGGCCAAATTCGTCATGATCATACCCTGTGCGGGATCAGAGTAACCTGCCCTTGAAAGTTGATGAAGGCCATTCAGGGGCTTAGGACCCTTTCACTCAAGGTTAAAGCGGTCGCCTCGAGAGGTGAGCGAAAATGCCATGTTCGTCAGTTCACAGGGTCTTTCCGCACGTCGCCGGCCTTTCTCCAAATTCCCACAATTGTTTATTAAGACGATGGCGCGCAATTATGTTTTTAAATCGTCATCACCGAATGGAGGAGTTGCGGGGAGGCGGGTTATTAAGAGGATGGCGAAGTGCCAACAATGTTTTTAAGGACTTACAGGGCAAAGTGCAATAAAATAATAGAACCATTCTTTCAGCTATGCATGAACATCTTCTGAGCCGGGAAGATATCATCAAAGCTTTCGGGATAAAAGAGTTCCAGAAAGGTCTAGCATATTGTATGGAAGGGAGGATCGTCTCAGCCATGGAGACTGACGGAACATTGTGTGGCAGAGTGCAGGGGACGATGGACCGACCCTATGATGTAGAGATAGACCTGAGCGATCTCGAAGAATCTGTCTGCTCCTGCCCCGTCGAGAGCATGTGCAAGCACTGCGCAGCGTTGCTCATAGCCTACGTGGATGGAAGCATCTCCAGCCTCAATGATATCAAGGAGAAGATAGCAAGGCTCAGCGAAGAGGAGGCGAAGGCGATGCTGGTTAAAGTGGCCATGCACAACTCTGATGTGGCCCGTGATATCATGAGAGGTCCGGAGGCATGCACCTGGCTCGGTACCAAAATGGCCGTCGTGATCAAGGCATTGAGGGGATGCAATGAGATTGAGGAGCTTTCGGAGGACTGCGAAACCCTGCGCACAATGGTCGAAGGCGTGCATAGCTCCGATGCTCCGCCCCGAGAGATCATGCAATTATGCTTCGCCGTAGCTTCTGAGGCATTGGACGCGTTGGATAGGGTACAGGGGGATCCCTACGAGGACTTGGAGGGGCTTGTCCTCTGCACTATGGGCCTATTTGACGAGGCGGTCAGGTCGCTTCCGGACGACACCCTCGATGACGCTCTGGATACAGCAATGGCGTTTTTCGGTCGGGATGGGGACGGAATCGGCCTGGAAAATATGCCATTGGCCTTTGCATCCAGGCTCGGACCGGACCGGATCCTGGAGAGGTTCCGGGAGGAACAAAGAAAGAAAGGTCCGGCAGCCCAGGGCATTAGACGCATAGGGATGCGGTATCTAGGATATTGTGCGCATATGGTGGCGGGTGATACTGATAGAGCGGTCGAGGCGTTGCTCTCAGATGGTGCCTCGGAGGAAGACATGGTGCTGGCAGCCAATACTTGGGCCTTGCAAAGAAAATGGGATAAGTCCAGGCAAGTTCTGGAGTCGGGGATTTGGATGAAGAACAAGAGGGAAAGGGCTTTTTTGTTGCTCAATACATATATGCATCAGGGTCCCGAAGCAGACATTCCATCGGCCCAGAACATAATCGGACTTCTCCGATCGATTGACGGTCGCGTCGACCAAGGGAAGATCGGCAATATCCTGATGATGCTTCGGCGCACGGAGAGCGATGGCATTTTGGGTGATATGATCGAACGTGAGAAACTAGGTGTAAGGATGAAGGTCCAGCTCCTTGCCGATTTGGGACGATGGGAATCGGTCATGCGTGAGATCGGAAAGGTGAAGATATGGGACCAGTATGAAATCTGGAATCTTGCTTCCATGGCATCCTCCAGACCGGATATCTCGACCAGGCTTGTCCTTATCGCACTATCGATCTCTGGTGAATACATGTCCCTAGATCACCGGGCCACGCTCGCGGCAGCGGTGAAGAATATGAAGGAGGAGGACCTGGTGGTCTTGGAACGATCGAACCTGATCAAATTGGGAATCGCTCCGCTCGTAGCCACCGAACTGGCCCCTCGTTTTCCCCAAAAGTCGATGAACTTGTTGAAAGCATGCTTGCCGGATATGGACCCCCAAATGCTGGCGGATATGATGTCAGCCCTGAGCGACAAGCGCATGGCCGCCGAATTGGGCGAGGCATGGCTTAGGCGGAAGTTGAACGTGAGCCCAAGGTACGACCGCATCAGAACTGTGCTGACAGTAATGCGCTGCATCCTGTCCGAAGAAGACTGGAATCGGATGAAGGATACGTTGCTGAAGGAGTTCCCTGGCAGGGCGGCGCTGAGGAACACGTTCGATGAAGTCGAGTCCGTGGCCGAATTCACTGGTAAGATTCCTCCGATGATATGGAATGAGAAAGTTTCTTCGAGGCGGCGCCCTAAACGTTCTTAGGATTATCGATAAAGATCACATAAAACCAAAATGGTCCAGACCTCCGCTATGTGCAGAACATTTTAGAAATAAATACCTTGAAAGGTTATCATGTTCGATGCCTGAAGGATCAGAATTGAGTCGCCACTCCGAGGATCCCTCGTTCCAGCTTTGGATGGACTTTGAGAATGTCTGCGATCGCTACCTTTCTTTGGTCGACCTACAACTTTCCATGCTGATGGATGATGAGAGGGATTGGATGATGGAAAGAGCATATTTGGAACGTACAACAATCCTCGCCTCCCGCCGAGACCAGAGGACCTTCCATATGCTCGTTGAGAAGGTGCGTGCGCAGCCTTGGTACAGAGCGGACCAAGAACGTCTTTCCCGATATGTTGCCCTCATAGCTCTATTCCCTGATGTGTTCGATGATGAGGATAAGATGCCTCCAGGGGAGACCGCAGCAGTAATTAACAAGGAACTCAACCTTCTAGCCGCTGACCATCCTTATCTCTTTGGCGAATCCTGGTCAAAAGATGACGATGGATTCCAGGTCTCCATGGACGACTATGTCGAACAGATGGACGCTGATATTTGGGGCGACATGGACCCTTATGACCTTGACATTGACAACGACGCGATGCTGCATGTTCAGGAGATCGATCAGATGTTCCTGGAGGAGGCATTGACAACATTGAGCATCATTCGGGGCACGTGCACCCGGTTCGTCGGGGAGGGTCATCCAGGGCTGTCCCAGGGGGCATTCGATATCATTAATTCCAAAGAGCATGAGAATTCGTGCATGCTGGCGAGATTCGTCCTTGAATGTATCTTCCTTCGTCATCTGCGTTCTTCCGACCCTCGAGAAGATAAGGACCTGATGGAGACCTGGCAGGAAGGAATAGAGCTGGGAAGGGTGGAGATGGGAATGACGCAGGACGATCTCGATCGGACGGTAAGGCTTTTGATCGAAGTCCATGGTTCCGATGATGAGGCCCGGGGTTTGTTATCGCAGGCTGCCAAAGCCGCTGCCGTCCTGATCGGGAAGAAGGTTTTGCCGATAATGGTGCAAGCCACCTCCATACCGCATGAAAGAAGGATATGGCCAGCCTTGATGCATGATCATGTGATGTTACAGTTGGAACTGAACATAGATCCTGCAGAGAACATCCAAAAGATGATCGAACAGGGTCGAATTAACAACCCGCCAATGTTGGCATGCACTACCCAGTTCCTGAAGGCGCGATGTTATGAAGAGAGAGGTCTAAAGGAGAAGGCGGCAAACGCACGTTTGGAACTCATCGAGGTCATCAAGAAGCATAGAAACGAGGCGGATGTGCTCATCCAGATACCCGAGGCAGTGCACCTCTTCTTGGCCAACAAAGAACGGTCAGCTGCCAGGAAGATACTGGAGGTCGGGCTTAAGGCAACGGCGTCCCGTCCAGACTTGGCCGGGCTCCGGTTCTTGTTTGAGGATACTTATCATAGGTTGTAATCTGTTCAACCAAATGGGAATCACTCAGGCGGTCTATAGGTTCAGGCAGCAGCACTATGCTTTGTGCCTGAGGTCGATGGTCTCATCGCGCTCCTTTCCTATGCTGACGATCTTGACCTCCACCTCGGTCACTTTGGCGATGTAGTCAAGGTAGTCCCGCATGTTCTTGGGCAATGCCTGATAGCCCTTTTTCGCGACAGCTTTGGACTCTCCCTCGGCCCAGTCATCCCAACCGGGAAGCTCGTCGTAGATCGGTTTTGCCCGTTCCAGCTTGTGCAGCGAGGCAGGGAACTCATCGAACTTCTTGCCATCGATCTCGTATGCAATGGCGACCTTCAGCGTTTTCATGCTGTTCAGGACGTCGAGCTTGGTGACCGCCAAAGCGGTCAATCCGTTTAGCCGGCAGGCATGTTTGACCACGACCAGGTCTAGCCAGCCGCAGCGGCGTGCCCGTCCGGTCGTCGTCCCCCACTCTCCACCCTTGGTAAGCAGGTACTTACCCAGGTCGTCATGCAATTCGGTCGGGAATGGACCTGCGCCTACTCTTGTAGTGTAGGCCTTTGTCACTCCCAGGACGTCGTTGATCTTATTAGGGCCAACGCCGACACCCGTGCAGATGCCGCCGGAGATGCAGTTGGACGACGTGACATAAGGATATGTGCCATGATCGATGTCCAGCATTGTTCCCTGGGCGCCTTCGAACAGCACTTTCTTGTTGTGCTTAAGCGCGTCGTTGACCAAGACAGAAGCGTCGACGACGTACTGTTCCAGTCTCTTACCGGAATCGAGCAATCCCTTGACCAGCTGGTCCTTGGCGTCCATTTTCGGTCCGTTGAGGACCTCCAAGAACTTTTCCTTCACTGGATAGATGAGGTCCATCTTCTCGTTCAATGCCTGCTCGTCCAGGATGTCGCACATCCTTATGCCTGAGCGGGCGATCTTGTCAGAATAACAAGGACCGATGCCTCTTCCGGTGGTGCCTACGCCCTTGGCGCCACGCTGCCTCTCCTCGGCGCCGTCGAGCATTTTGTGATATTTGGTGATGATGTTCGCCCGGTCGGAGATCCTCAGGCTCTTCATCGAGTATCCCCGGTCCTCGATCTGCCTCATTTCTTTGAGCAGCTCTTCCGGGTCGACCACGCAACCATTTCCGATCACGTTGATGGTGTTGGCACGAAGGATGCCGGATGGCAGAAGATGAAGTCCGAAAACATCGTTCCCGATCTTTATGGTGTGACCGGCATTGGTGCCGCCCTGATACCGCACGACGAGGTCCGCGCCCTCGGCGATGTAATCAGTGATCTTACCCTTTCCCTCGTCTCCCCATTGAGTACCAATGACAGCGATGCTAGGCAGGTGCTCACCAGCAAGCGCCAAATCCGTCTCTGTGTAATTAAGTTTTGGTCTCAGGGGATGCCTATCTCGCGATAGGCGGCCAGCAGTTCCGCGAAACTCCTATCCGATTTGAAACCAGTGGGCGAGAAGTGCGTACGTGACGCCGCCCCCAACTGCTTCATC
>JBEKDM010000004.1:0-39239 GCA_050014375.1 Methanomassiliicoccales archaeon
GAAGTGCCGGGTCACCCAGTGAATCCGACAAACCCGCCATTTCGGATGGTCCAAGCCACAAAGGATCATCCTTTCTTCAGGCGGGCTGCGATCAGGCGGATGGTGACCATTATTTTAGGTTAACGGCTGAGTTTTCCACTCCAGCGGTTTCACCAATTCCAGGGAGATCGGATGGGCTGCTCCATCCGACATGGAACTGATCAGAGGGCCTTCCTCATCCTTTCCAATGCCTCTTCGATGCGCTCGACCGGTTGGGTCGTCGCCATCCTGATGTAGCCCTCTCCGCCCTCGCCAAAACCGACGCCAGGGGTCACCACTACACCGACGTTGAGCATCTTCTCCGCAAACTTCATGGAACTGCCCTCGATCTTGAGCCACAGGTAGAAAGTACCCAGGGGCGGATCGACCTTGAAACCGAGCTTTCTCAGACCGCCGACCAGGATGTCCCGGCGGTGCTGGTAGACCTCTATGTTCTTCTTTACGCACTCCGGCTTCTCCTTCGTCTCATACATGTTCAGAGCCATGACCATGGCCTTCTGGATGAACTTCGGCGCGCCGGAGTCTATCTGGGACTTGGTCTTCTTCAGTCCGGCGATCAGGTTCGCATCCCCAACTGCGTAACCGATGCGGTAACCTGTCATATTGAAAGTCTTCGACAGCGAACCGAACTCAATGGCCTCGTTGCTCTTGCAGCATTCCAGCACGCTGGGTGCCTCATAGCCGTCGAAGGTCATCTCCGAATAGGCGTTGTCGTAACAGAAGATGGTGTCGGTCTCCAGTGCCCACATGGCCGCCTTTCGCAGGAAATCCTTCCCGCAGGTGGCTCCGGTCGGATTGTTGGGATAGTTCAGGTAGAGCATCCGGGCGTCGGATGGCAGGTGGTCCAGGTTGGGAAGGAACTTGTTCTCCGCCCTCAGCGGGAACCGGACCGGGACGGCGTCACACAATGTGGCCGCACCCTGGGCGTAGACAGGATAGGCCACGTCGGGGCACAGGACCTTCTCACCGGGATTGACGAACGCCCGGCAGATGTTGGCCAGCCCCTCCTTCGAGCCGATTAGTATGGCCACCTGTCCATGCGGATCTAGATGCACACCGAAGCGCCTCTCGTACCATTCCGCCACAGCCTGGCGTGCGTCAAGCTCACCGCTGCTCGATGGATAGCGGTGGTTCTCCGGATCATCCAGCTGTTTCTTGATCTCTTCAATGATTGGGCTGGGTGTCGGCAGGTCGGGGTCCCCGATGCCGAAGTCTATGATATCTATTCCTTCGTTCTTCTTGATCCTTACCTTTTCCTCGATCTCCGCGAAAAGATAAGATGGCAACTTCTTCAATCTGGTAGCTTGTTCGAACGGCATTTCCCACACCTAATCCAATTCTCCCTGGAACACCTTGGCGGCAGGGCCCCTCATGGTCACCGAACCGAGGTCCTCGGCGACCGAGATCCACAGGCTGCCCCCGGGCAACCTGACCTCGATCTCACGCTCATACGGGACCAGTCCCTGAAGGGCGGCGGCGACCGTGGTCGCGCATGCGCCAGTTCCGCAGGCCATTGTCCAGCCTGCACCCCTTTCGAGCACCTTTACCGTCAATATTCCATTCGATGATTTAACAAATTCGACGTTAGTTTTCTTTGGGAACGCTTCGTTTGACTGGATGAGCGGAGCGAGCCTTTCCTGCTCTTCGTCTGTGAAATTCTGGAATGTGATGAAGTGGGGGTTTCCCATGGAGACCGCGGTGCCCCTTATCTTTGCCCCTCCCACTTCCAATACCGAATCGATGAATTTGCCTGGACATCTCATCGGGACCTTGGCGCACTCGAGTATTGCCGCGCCCATTCCCACCTTGACGTCCGTTACCTCATGCCCAGTCACCGTGCATTCGATGGTCTTGATGCCCGCCAGCGTCTCGATGGTCATGTATTTCTTCTTGACTATGCCGAAGTCGTGGAGGTGCTTCGCCGCGCAACGTATCCCGTTGCCGCACATCTCCGCCACCGAGCCATCGGAATTGAGGATGCTCATGGTGGCGTCGGCCTTCTCCGACCTCTCCAGGTACAGGATCCCGTCCGCCCCGATGCCGAAGCGGCGATCGCATACGGATGTGACCCAAGAAGGGTCCTTGTTGGCACTCCCATCGAAATTGTCCAGCAGGACAAAATCGTTGCCAATACCGTGATACTTCCAGAACCTCACACCATCAGCCTCGCGGGTATCCTCTGGTGAGCGGTAAGGTCGTCCAGCGTTTGCGCTTCGCGTATCAGATTGATCTGGCCGTCCTTGACCAGCACCTCGGCGGGGAGCGGTCTCGAGTTGTAGTTCGAAGCCATGGTAAATCCATAGGCACCCGCGTCATATACTGCAATGAGGTCTCCGATTTCAATCCTGGGCAGCATTCGGTCCCGGGCAATGAAGTCGCCTGACTCGCAGATGGGACCGACAATATCATAGTTGTATGTCGGCCTGGCGCCGAATTTGTTGGCCACGGCCACGTGGTGATAGGACCCGTAGAACGCAGGCCGGATCAGCGTATTGAACCCGGCATCTACGCCTGCGAAGGTCTTCTCCGGGTGCTCCTTGATATCGCCCACTGTGGTGAGCAGGACGGTGGTGTCTGCCACGAGATACCGTCCTGGTTCGATGGCCAGCTTCCTCACGTAACAGTTACGCTTGATATAGTTGGACACTACCGAGGAGAGCGCGTCGACGTCCATGTGGTTCTCCTCCAGATGGTATGGAATGCCGATGCCCCCGCCTATGTCTATGACATCCAGGGCGAACCCGAGATGGTCGCGTATGCTGTTGGCGATATCGACGAGGACCTCGGTGACCTGGAGGAACGGCGCCGTCTCCTGCACCCCGGCCCCGATGTGGGCATGGATGCCGAACGGCTTGAAGCCGAGCGACAGCGCTTCCTGGTAGGTGTCGAGGATCTGCTCCTTGGGCACGCCGAACTTGGTGGTCTTTGCGCCGGTCACCACGTGCTGGTGGTGCCCCGCCCCGACTCCCGGGTTGACCCGGAAGGAGATGGGATGTTTGTTGTTCATGCCAGCCAGCCTTCTCAGCTGGTTGATCGAGTCCACGTTAATGGGCACGCCCAGGTCTACGATCTGCTGCATCTCCTTGTCTGAGACCATGACGCCGGTGTATAGGATCCGGTCCGGTGTGAAACCTGCCTTCAGGCATAGCCTGACCTCCCCGACCGACACGGCGTCGATGCTCGACCCTTCCTGCTGTAAAATGCGCAGCAGTGAAAGGTTTGTGTTCGCCTTGCAGGCATAGTGTATCCGCGTCGGCATGTTCTTCTGGAATGCCGTGTTGATGCGCCGGAAGTTGCCCCTTAAGGCATCTTCGTCGGTAACGTAGACCGGAGAGCCGAACCCGGCGGCGATATCCGTCGCCTTCACTCCACCTATGATCATCTGACCCTTGTCATTCTTGAAATCTCTCATCCAAATCACCCTATGTACCTTTCGTGAAGCTTCCTGATCACATCGATCGCCCTGGAGCTCGGCACGACGAAGTTGAGCGCCACGTCCGACGCCCCCTCCGATATCATCTCCACGTTCGCACCGACCTCCGCCACCACGCTGAACACCTTCGCCGCAACGCCGGTGTTCTCCAGCATGCTGTCTCCTACGGCGCATATGAGCGCCATGTCCTCCTTGACGGTCACTGACTCGATGTCCTCCTTGATCGAGCTCACCCTCTCCATGACCTCGGCGATCGAAGAAGAAGGCAGCGCCACCGCCAATGTGGATAGTGATGTCGAGACCGCGTAGGTGGAGACGCCATTCGCATTCACCGATTCTAGTATCTTCGTCAACACGCTCGGCTGGTAAGCGATCTCCGACGAATAGAACTTGACCACTGCCAGGTCGGTCTTCATCGCAACGCTTCGTAGCAATGTTGTGCCAGTAGCCTTCATGCTGAATATCTTCGTGCCATAGGCGTCCGGCTTGAACGTGTTCTTGACCCAGACCGGAATGTTCTTGCGCTTTGCCGGCTCGATGGTACGGGGATGTAGAACCTTGGCCCCGAAATAGGCCAACTCCGCCGCCTCACCATAGTCCATGTCATGGATCGTTTTGGCGTTGGGCACGATACGCGGGTCGGCGCTCATGAAACCGGTCACATCCGTCCATATCTCCAAGACGTCCGCATCCAGAGCGTATGCTACGACAGAACCGGAGTAATCGGAACCGCCGCGACCGAACGTGAGCGGCCTGCCCAGCCTCTCGCATCCGTAGAAACCGGTGATAATGGGCACCCAGCCATCCTTCATCATCGGGCCGATGGTCGCCTTGAGATTCTTGGAGGTGGCCACAAGGTCGGCCGTTCCGTTGCCCGGCATGCCGGTAGCGACGATTCCGGCCTCCTCAGATAGCATGGGCACCGCCTCCACATCCTTCGATCGTAAGATGTATGTAAGCGTAAGGGACGAGAGCCTCTCACCCCATGATTGGATGGCATCCTGGATCATGATCCTGTCCTCCTTCTTATGATAGTACTCGAGGAGGTCGTGCAGTTTCTCCAACCGATCATCCAGCCTGATCCGGAAGGTGTCCATGTTGTCCTGGTCCATCTTCCCTGTGGCGGCCTGCATGTGCTTCTCCCGAAGCTTATCAACGACGCCCCGTGGTTCTGTCTGGGTGTCGTTCATGGCCGCGATAAGGGTGTTGGTTACTCCGGACATGGCGGAAACAACGACCGCCTTCTGTGCCGGTTCCCTCCTGATGATGTCGGAGGTCCGGTCCATGGCCTCTCCGGAACCAACGCTGGTCCCTCCGAACTTCATGACCTTGATCATATTCCCAGAACCTCTGCCATGGTGTGCACCCTGCCATCCTTTCGCGCATGAACCCAGCGGATGGCGGTGATACAGCCCTCCGCGAACGCCTCCCTGGAATGGGCTCGATGGGTCAGCTCGATCCTTTCTCGGTTACCCGCGAATATCACAGTATGCTCTCCGACGACATCTCCGGCGCGGATCGCATGGATACCGATCTCCTTTCCCCTGGCACCGACCACTCCCTGCCTGCCGTAGACGTACTTGTCCACATTGGTGGCCTTAGAGATAATGTCCGCCGCCTTCATGGCCGTGCCAGACGGTGCATCTTTCTTCTTGTCGTGGTGCACCTCGATGATCTCCACCTCATAGTCGTCCAGAGCTTTGGCCAAAACCTCGCATGCTTTCCAGAAGACGTTGACGCCGACCGAGAAGTTCGGTGAGACCACCGCCGACAAATTCCCCCGGGATACCATCTCTGAGAAGTCATTCAATGTCTCGGGGCCTATGCCAGTGGTACCGACCACGCAGTTCACTCCCAATGTCGCAGCTATTGCCAGATTTCCCGGTGCCACGACGGCGTTGGTCACGTCGACGAAGACGTCCGTTTCCCTGAGGACCGCCTCGAGCCCTTCCGGACCGACGGCGATGACACCAGGTGCGATCTCCTTGCCGACGTGACCGCCGCTGGAGGACACAATCGCGCCTACCAGGCGCATGCCCTCTTGTCCCTGAACCAGGGTGCATACCATGGAACCAAGTTTGCCTGTGGCTCCCGCTACCGAAACCCGTATCACCTCGGCCACCTCAGACCAGCTTTAGGTCCGCCAGCGTTTTGCGCAGGACCTCATGGTTGTTTTGATCCATCTCGCACAGCGGCAGGCGGAATATCCCAGACGGTCTCTTCATCATGCGGACGGCGGTCTTGACCGGTATCGGATTGCTTTCGATGAACAGGTTGGTGAACAAAGGCAGGAGTTTGAAATGGATGTCCCTGGCCTTTGACCATTCACCCGCCATGGCGTAGTGTGTCATGTCTGACACTAGGTTCGGTACCACGTTCGAAGCGACCGAAATGACGCCCTTGGCTCCCATTGCCATCATCGGGAACGTGAGGGAATCATCACCAGAGATCACATCGAAGCTCTTCGGAACATCAGCCAGTATCTGCATGATCTGAGGCACGTTCCCCGACGCTTCCTTGATCCCGACGATCCCAGGGATCTCCGACAACCTCTTCACTGTTGGCGGGGCGATGTTCGAACCGGTCCTGCCTGGAACATTGTAGACGATTATCGGGATGTCCACCGCCTTCGCGATGGCCTCATAGTGTATGAAGATCCCTTTCTGTGTGGGCTTGTTGTAGTATGGCGAGATGGACAACACGGCGTCCACACCGAGATCCTTCGCCGCCTTGGTCAGGTGGATCGCCTCGTGCGTGGCATTGCTTCCTGCCCCGGCGATGACCTTGGCCCTCTTCACTTGGTCGACCACGATCTCGATGACCTTGACATGTTCCTTATGCGTCAGGGTGGCTGATTCCCCGGTCGTTCCGCAGGGAACTATAGCGTCGACACCCCCTTCTTCCTGCAGTCTTACCAGTTCTCGCAGGCCTTCCTCGTCAACCTCGCCGTTATCCTTGAATGGCGTGATGATCGCTGTTGCAGTTCCTTCCAACATTTCATTCACCTCCGAAGTGCTCTTTCAGGATCAACCTGGTCCTTGTCGATTGCACATTGTCGAAGCGGCGGATCCTTTCTATTATCTCGTTCAGCTGGGGCGATGACGTGACATCGATAATTGCAACTATGTCCTCCTCACCCGTGACCTCGAAGACCTCAGAAACGCCTTCGAACTTCGCAATGTTTCCTGCGACTTCCGATGTATTCACGTTTACGTCGATCTTGACCTCTATCAGGGCCTTGACGTTCTTGCTGCTTGTTTTGATCGTAAAGCTCTGGATGACTCCTTCTTCGAACAGCTTTTTCACCCGGCTGCGTATCGTTCCCTCCGATACGTTGAGTTCCGTGGCTATCTCCACGAACGGTCGCCTGGAATCTTTTTTCAGTATCTCTATGATCTTATCGTCGAGATGATCGATCAAATGCATCCCTTCTTCGATTTGTCGCAATAATCTTAATTGATTTCGTATTGCAATTGACGTAAAAGTTTGGATACTATTTGAATTCTTCCGAAAAGGTGTGGTATGACCGACTCTTTGTTGATTAGCTACTTCAGCTTTAATTGGTCTACGAACTGCAGCCATCTCCTTTCGTCGCTCACCTTGGCCATCAGGGCCGTCTTCTTGTATATGGCCAAGTTTCCATGCGAGTTCCTCAGCTCGTCAACCGCTCGCAGCAACCCGCATATCTCGTCCAGCATCTGGTAGGCGTTTGCTCGCGTCACCTCATGGTCCTTAATCTGCTTTTCCAGCTCGCGTGCCTTGCTCTCCAGGATGTCGGCCAGGTCTTTCGCTCCTTGGATATCTTCGGGCGAGGGGTTGTCCTTGGAGATGAATTGAAAGATGACGTCCCTCAGGTCGATCTGCCTCCCCTCCACGATCTCATGCTGCGGGATGAACTTGCCCACCCAGAACAATAGTGAATGGATGCGGGAAATGATGGCCCTCCTTTCGCTCTCTGAAAGATATTCCGAGCCATCCCCTACTTTCTCGCCCTCTGTCATTACTTGCAAGCAATCAGTCTCCAATCTTAATAATCATATGAGGTGTCCTGCAAAGTAGAAAGGGCAGACACGAGGCGGACCAGGATGCTATTCACGCGGACATCGCACATCCCCTCCATCCCGATCCGGACGATTTCCCCGTTGATATTGTGGATCTCGGTCCTCTTGCCCTTTTCGATATCCTGTAGCATGCTGGAACGGTTCCCCGCCGTGGCCCGAGCGACCTTCTCCACGTCGGTGAACCCCATGTCGTCTGGACCCAACAGACCCGCCGACATTCCGACTCGGTACGATTCTTCAAAACAGTTCCTTGCCAGGTCGTTGATCCCCACATCATCGATGATGATGGCGTTCCGCTTCCTGGTGATGGCAGTCACCGGATTTATACAGGAGCTGATCACTGCCTTCTTCCACACATCTTTGGTCATGTTGTCCGACCGGTTGCAAGGTATGCCAGTCGAGCGGAACGATTCCAAAGCCGTTCCGCAAGGATCGCTGGAATCATCAGGGTTCCCGAGGACAATTTCACCAAGGCCAGTAAGCCTGACATGCCCCGGTCCGATATACTGTGCGCCCAAACTGGCCGTGCCGACCAAAGCCGATGGATGCTTTTCCCTTACATCTCTCAGAACGGTCAAACCGTTCTGGATGACCAACAACGAGGTCTCTTCACCTAGCAACGGTGCGATCGAATGCAACGCCGTTCTCGTGTCGTATGCCTTCACCGTCAGGATGACCAGATCCTGGACGGGCAATGCCCTGACATCGACGGTCGCTCGCGGGAATGCCTTCCTCTCCGCCAACCCGTCCAGCCACAATCCGTCCGCATTGATCTCGCGGACATGATCCTCACGGGAGACGAGGGTGACCGTATGACTATCCGACATCAGCCCTCCGAGGACGCTTCCCAGTGCCCCCGCCCCAAAGACAGTGACGCGCATCAGTCCTCCGTTCTTGTCCGGATCTTGCTCTGTTCCTTTGATAGCCGGTCGGCGACACTCAATGGATCTCTGGTCTTGTCTTCTGTGGCCTTCCGGACGATCTCCACGGCAGTTCCCAATGAGACTCGATGACCCACCGAAACATAGAGCGGTCGGTTCCCGGGAAGAGATAGTCTCACTCCAAGGACCTCACCGTCGAGTACGATCGGTGATTCCTCTAAGCCATTTTCTTCAACTTTTCCCACGAGAAGGCTTTTTGCAACACCGATGGTGGGAATATCCAAACATACTCCAAGGTGACAGGCGATGCCGAACCTTCGTGGGTGCAGCATACCCTGCCCATCGATGAGGTGAATGATGTCCTGCCTGCTCCGGTCGATCAACCGCGCAAGAATGGGCAATTCCCGATAGGTCAGGTATGTTGGTACATATGGGAAGAGGACCTCCCCCTTCTTCAAACCGCTGCCAATTATTTGGCCGGTTGCAACGTCCCGGATGACCTTGACGGCGAAGGCATCGTTCCGATGATACGCTATGTCTAGGCCGATGATCAAGTTCGGCTCTGGAAAATCATCATCTTCGATCAGTTGAGGTTTCAGTTCTTCCTGCCTGAGCCGCATCTTCGTTAGCAAAGGCTCGATGTCAAAATCCTGGAACAAGTGATGTGGAAGATCGACCACCACCCCCTCCTTGATGTCGACACCTTCCTCGTGCAGCAGGGATTCTTTTCTTTCTCTGCCGCATCCCTTTCCAGAATACCAACCGACATTGCCGTCGTTGTAGACTATCCGGTGGCACGGGACGACGATTGGGGTCGGATTCTCGGAGAGGATCATGCCAACGGCCCGGGCCGCCCGGAGGTCTCCCAAGGCCCGGGCGATGGCTCCGTAAGTGGAAACCATTCCCGTCGGGATCTGCGACGTGGCCTGATAGACCAGGCTAGCCATGTCATGATCCTCAAGATCGAAGACATATGGAAGGTTCGACCCGTCCCTGATCTCTGCCATGCCTCTGCTAAGAGAGGTCATTGATATTAGGAATTTGCAGAAGCCTCAGGAGATCGGCGGCGACGTCCGACCGCCAAGACCAACAGCGCACTGACCCCCAGTAAGGCCGCGTCAAGAAGGATAGCCAGTGTCCAGTCGCCTGTGACGTCCCTTAACGTACCGGAAATGACCGGCGATAGCAAGGCCCCGAATTCGGCCGTGAGGTTCCACATGCCGAACGTCTGCCCCATCAATCCCGGGGGGGACAGATCCGCGGTCAGCGTCATGTGGAGGGTCTGCATGGCCGCGAAAGTGACACCTATGGCGAATATCAATGAGGTCAATAGGACAAGGTCGAGATCAGCACTGGAAAGGCACAAGGCGAGCAGTGTGACCAGCAGCACAAGCAAGCTGCAGCTGATGACATATGCCCTTTTCCTTCCCAAAGGAGACAGTCGGTCCCCGACCTTGCCTCCCAAAGGATAACCGATAATATTGGCCAGTCCAAAGAAACCTGCATACAGGGCTGCCCCGGATAACCCGAGGTCTGCCGCCTCGCTCACCACCATCGTAGCCCAGAAACCGAAGAACCAGAGGGTGTACAAGATCGGAATGGCCGAGACGTACATCAACATCAGGTCCCTATCCAATATCGTCGGGTCGATGGCCTTTCCCGAACCCTTGACGATCACCGCTAATACCACAACCGCCAACGATCCTACTGCCACCGCCTGGAGAATGCTGCTCAGGCCAAGTTGTACCGTCAAGAGGTAAATTGCCATGATGGAAACGAAGATCACCGCTGAGGTCACTCCCAGTCCAATGGAAGCACGTCGGTAGGCACCCTTTGCGGGCCTTTCCTTCCCCTTAAACCGATATAAGAGGTAAGAGACCAGCAGGGTTGGCCCGGAGAACACCACGAACGGGACCGTCCAGGCTGCGTCTTTTCCCAAGGCTCCTGCCGAAGCATCGAGGATGTAAGGTGTGAAGACCGTCGCGATCGTGAGACCGGCTCCCAAACCCACGAAGACGATGCCCATTCCCATCGACCTTTTGCCAGCGGGCGTCTCCGCTGATACCATCGCCCGGTCGTTGGAGTAGTATGCTCCCTCTCCCAGGCCAGTCGCCACTCTGGTTGAGACGAAAATGGTCAGGCTGTTGGACAATGCCGTTATGCCTGTAAATATCCCCGACCAGGCAGTGCTGATGACGAGCATGACCTTTCGCCCGTACTTGTCACCCAGGTAACCGGCCGGGAATTGGGTGAGCATATAGCCGGCGAAGAACATAGAACCGATTATACCCCCGATCGCAAAGGGCATCGGCGAGTCAGCCAGGAAGGAGACATGGTTTCGGATCATCCAGGATACAACCGGTCCGGTTATCGATCGGTCTATGTAGCAGAACATCCAGGCCATGAAAAGATAGACCCAGAGAGTATGATATCTCTTCCATCCTGACCTGACTTCGACATCCTTTTCACTGAACTTCCCTGAACCAAGCACCAGCATTCACCAGCCGGTTTCCTGGTTGGCGGGCTGGAAACGGAAAACAATGCCCGCCCCGATATCACGCTTGGGGTTTTTAGGTTATCTGTCGGGATCAGTCGGCCTGTTTCCCGTATGAGTTCCAGTATGTGAGCTCGTTCATTGGCTTGCGGGACCTAGCCTCTGGCGACTCGTCAGGATATCCTAGTGACATGCAGACAGTGATCACTCTGTCCTTGGGCACTCCCAGATAGGCTGCCAGTTTTTCCTGGTCGAAGGCCCCGACCCAGCATGTTCCCAGCCCCTCCTCCAGGGCTGCCAGGGATAGTTGGTCCAACGCGATGGAGAGGTCCACTCTGCTCCATTTCTGCAACGGGTCATCGACACCGGCGATGAAGACGGCCGCTTCCTCCACGAAATGCTGGTTCTTGCACAGTGGCACCAGATCTTTCTTTTTCTCGGGATCGGTGATGACGATGAGATGGAATGGCTGCCTGTTCGCGCCCGACGGGGCCAGCCTAGCTGCCTCAAGGACCTGGAGCAGAACGTCCTGTGGTATCTCTTTTGCTATATATTTTCTAATGCTCCTTCGGTTCTTGATCGCTGTCATCACGTCCATGGTCACACCGTTGTTTAGCTACAATCAGAGCCTCCCGTTTAAGCCTTTTCCGACGTTTTGATAAAAATGATAAAGAAAGGGGTTCCCGGAAGGATATTCCTTCACTCTTTCTTGACGGCCTCGTTAGCCTCATGGAGCCAGACCACCGACTGCGGGAACGGGATCTCAATACCGACCTTATTGAACTCCCTCAGGATCGCCTCGCGAAAGTCCGAGCCGACCTTGAACTGGTTCTTGACGTCGTCGACCCAGAGGAATATCTTGAACAGCAGGTCAGAGTCCTCGAAATCGCTGAAACGGACCACGGTCTTGTGGTCCGCGGTGTTGAGCACGTTCGGGTGCTTCGCCGCTTCCTCGAGCAGGATCCTCTTGACCTGTTCCACGTCCGATCCATAGGCCACTCCTACCTTGACGGTGATAATGAGCTTGCGGTCCGGTTCGACCATGTTGACGATCTTATTGTTGGCGATCTGGTCGTTGGGAATGATGACCTCTTCATGGGTGAAGGTGTTATAAAGCGTGGTCGACCTCATCCCGATACGGGAGACCTCGCAGATGTCTCCGCCTTCGATCTTCAGTAGGTCTCCGATCTTGAACGGACGGTCCACCAGCATCTGCAGCCCGGCGAAGAAGTTGGCCAGTGTGGATTGGGCCGCGAAACCGATGACTATTCCGAGGAAGCCGACACCGGCGAGCAGGACCGTCACATCATAGCCGAACATATTGAATATGGCGATGAGAGCCAGGACCGGAATGAGGACCATGCCCAGCTTTTCCACTACCGGTACGATGACGTCGTCGATCTCGGTATCCGTCTTTTTCGAGAACTCCTTGGCGTAGTAGAGAACGACCTCATCGAAGATCTTGTAGGCTACATAAGCAATCAGTATGATGATCATCATACTGTAGACCGTCTCGATCATCTTCACATAGTTTCTCGGCAGGTTAAGGATCTCCAGCGAGTTGACCACGAAACCATAGGTGACGATGAATATGAACACTGGATACCTAAGAATCTTCAGCATTATGTCATCCAGGTTTGTCTCTGTCTTCCTAGTGGCATAGTGGATAAGCGGGTCGACACCGAACATCACGATGAGGGCGATGGCGATCCAACCCAGGACGGTCACGACGAACGCCCCGTAGTTGCTTTCAAAAGGCGAGGGCAGATTATTCTGCCATACACCGAATATCTTGTTCTGTCCTGCCTTGGCACCATAGGTCGAGTCGACATGCATCGACACCTGCTTGGTGATGGTGATGGTCTGGGTCGGGTCATTCATCTGTGTGAATGTGAATATGACCTGGAAGGCGACATCGGTGGTGACCAGGTCCCGGTCAGGGATCATGGTGAGCTTGACCGTTGGAGCATCGCCTGCGTTGATGGCGGTGAAGTTCTGCTCGAACACCGGCTTGATGCTTCCAGTGTCTACACCGGTGACGTTGACCTTCAACAGGAAGGGTGAACTGTCATTGTTGAAGACTACCCATTCGAATGTGGCATCCTCTGCCGCATCGATGTTGCGTGTATAGTTCTTATTGTCAACATCAAAAACGTTGACCCCGCTGGCCTGTATTGTCGGTGCGACCGCCGCAAGCACGAGCAGTATGATGAACGGCAAGGCCACGAGCCATGCCATTTTCTTGTTCGTTTCTGTTGACAACGCCATTATCCTGCACCCCTCACCAAATGAAACAGGGATGCATCGTTTTGAAATATTAAAAACTTCAGACAATCGCCCAGTCCCGTTCATTATCCCGGACGATAATGCGACAACAAAGGTTTATAACCAATAAATCTTGGCTGATAGCATGGATTGGCTCCCCCTCGTAAGGCTCGGCATTGCTTTAGCCATTGCATGCTCTGCCTCGATCTCCGATTGGAGGAAGAGGGAGGTCTCGGACGCCCATTGGGCTGCAATGGGGATTGCTGGTCTGGCATTGTTGGCGGTTCAGATATTCCAAGACAACGCGGATCTGACCTACCTACTCTTCCTGTTGCCCCTGGCTTGGTTCTTCTTCGACATGCTGGTGGAGCGTCGGGGGATGTTCGAGGACGGCATAAATCCATTGCCGATAGCGCTCTATCTCGGAAGCTTTGTAATAATGGCCTTCCTGCTCTCACAATTCTGGAACGATGGGTATATGTGGCAGTTATTGGTGATACCAATACTATTCGTGCTCATCTTCTTCATGTATCAATTCAGCATCATCAAGGGAGGGGCGGACGCGAAGGCATTGATGGCTATCGCATTGCTAATACCCAAGTACCCGATGATTGCGCCCTTCCCATTGATCCACGTGACCGTTGATGCCACCCAGTACATCATGCCGTTCGCCATACTAGTTATGTTCAACGCAGCGTTGTTGACATTGGTGGTTCCATTGGTCATGCTTTTCTACAACATGTTCAAGCGCGATGTGAAGTTCCCGGCCATGCTATTCGGTTACACCATGGAGATTCCGGAAGCCAGGAAGAAGTTCGTTTGGCCGATGGAGTACATAAAGGACGGCGTGTTGAAGATGTCCGTCTTCGTCAAGTCGGATGATTCCACCGAAGAGCAGATCAACCAACTGGAAGCAGCTGGCAAGACGAGGATATGGGTCACTCCGAAGATACCGTTCCTCATCCCGATCACAGGGTCTTTGCTGTTCTCTGCCATCGTGGGCAATATCATCTTCTTCCTTGTCCAGTAAAAAATATGCACTCCGGTGCCAAAGAGCATCGGGCACATGACGGAATTGGACGGCACACATCCTTGGAAAGCTGGACCATCAGAGCGTATAGGTCCTGGTACTCCCTCGGGCCCCCCTGCAGCCTTGTTTCAACGAACGATTGGATCTCATCGTAGTCTTCCGAAGAGAACACGCCAGTCCTTTTCAGGATTCTGGCCGAATACGCTGCCGCTACGAACTTCGCCCTTCCAGCAGCGAAGACCAGTATCGAGTCGGCCGTTTCCTTACCTATTCCATCCAAAGAAAGTAGCTCCCTCCGGACAGAATCGGTCGGTCCCTTCAACATGGTTATTGGATCCGAACCGTGGCGGTCCCTAAGGTATACTGCCAGGGCATTGACCCTTCTAGCTTTCTGTCTATAGAAACCAGCTGGCCTTATGATCGATTCGAGCTGTGGAAGGTCGCAAGATGCCATCCGGTCCACATCCAACAACCCTTCCGACCTGAGCCGGTCCAAAACCTTGGTCACGCTCTCCCAGGCAGTCTGTTGGGTGAGAATCGCACCCACCATGACCTCGAACGGGGATTCCGATGGCCACCAGTCCTGCACTTCGTATGCTATGCGCAACTGCTCATGGAGTCTCTTCAGGTCCATCGGCATCTCCCTTTCGAAGTTCTTCGCTAAATGATCATGTTCAAAGGCTCACCGCATTTGCTGCAATCGCCATTCTTGGTCATTGCCATTATCTCGGTGTAAAATCCCAGACGCCTCACGGCCAGCGAACCGCATTTCGGGCATCTGGTATTCTCCCCGTCGGTCGTCGCGATGTTCCCCAGATAGACGAAATCAAGGCCTGCATCGATCGCTTCGGAACGGGCCATGTCCATGGTCTTGATCGGGGTCGAGGGGATGTCGCTCATCAGGTAGTCCGGATGAAAACGGGAGAAATGCACCGGTATTCGGACATCTATTCTCGACACCCAGCGGCAGAAATCACTGATCTCCTCCCTTGAGTCGTTGCGTCCGGTGATGATCAGGTAGGTGAGTTCCACGTGGATACCCAGATCATTGGCCAATTCCACCGTATCCAGGACCGGCTGGAGGCGGGCTTTGCATATCTTACGATAGAACTCATCACGGAATCCTTTCACATCGATGTTCGCCGCATCAATGCACTCGGCCAGCTTCTTGAGCGGCTCCTCGTTGATGAAGCCGTTGGTAACGAATGCGGTGAACAGTCCTTTCTCCTTACACTCCTTCGAGGCGTCGTAGACGAACTCATGCCACATTATCGGTTCGTTATATGTCCAGGCCACTCCTTCGCAGTTCGATTTCCGGCACATTTCGGGGACCTCGTCCGGTTTCAGGTCATGCAGGTGCACGTCCTCGATCTTGGCCTGCGAGATGGTGAAGTTCTGGCAATGGAGGCAACCGAGATTGCATCCGACGCTGCCGAAAGAGAGTACCTCCTTCCCGGGATGGAAATGGAAGAGCGGCTTCTTCTCTATCGGGTCGACGTTCATTGATGATGCCCTGCCATAGGTCAACGCAATAAGCTCGCCAGAAATGTTCTTCCTTACCCCGCAGATACCGGTCTTGCCGTCCGCTATATGGCATTCGTGCGGGCACAGGTGGCAGGCCACCTTTCCTTCGACGGCGTCCCAGAATCTCGCTTTAATCCTTTCACCCCCTAAAATGCTCAAATCCCTTGTTTTCCAACGGCAATAGTTGCCCGCTCCGGCGGACCACGTTAGAACCGTTTTCCCTGACCTCGCCGATCACGGTGAAGTCCTTCCCCATCATCTGGTGCAGATCCTCCACGCTCTCTCGTTTCACAGTGAACAACAATTGGTAGTCGCCCCCGGAGTATAGCACCAGGTCCTCTACATGCAGCAGCTTCAGTTCGGAGATCTCATAGACATCGCCCGGAATCGGTATGGAATCCCAGTTGAGCAGGAAGTTGATCCCGCTGGCCCTTGACATCTCGTGGATGGATGAGGCTAGGCCGTCAGAGGTGTCCATGCAGGAAGTGACAAAACCGGAGGCTGACAGGAGAGCGGCCTCCTTAACCCTCGGGATCGGCTCCATCAATGCCTTCCTCGCCCGGGGATGTTCAGCATCTAGTGACAGGTCCTCGAAACCAGCACCCGCCAGGCCAGCACAACCGGTCATGGCCAGAAGATCGCCTGGCCTTGCCCCGGATCGTAACAGGATACCATCCTTACGCACCGTCCCGATGGCCGTTCCGGAAAGTACCATCTCGTAACATTCCTTGGTATCGCCCCCAACATAATCGGCGGCCACGGTCTCGGAGCATTCCTTGATGCCCCTGGCCACGTCCTTCACGTAAGAGAGTTCGGTCTCCTTCGGAAATCCCATGGAGACAACGAAGCACAATGGAACGGCTCCCATCGCTGCGATATCGCTATAATTGACCGCCGCCACGGTCCAGCCGACCTGCTTTGGCGTCATTATGTCAGGTACGTGGGTATGCTTGGCGATCATGTCCGTGGTTATCACCAAATATCGATCGCCCAGATCGACCGCTGCCGCGTCGTCGCCCGGACCGATCCCACTGCAGCTCCCGGCCAGTCTGATCAGGTCCTCGACGGCCGCTTTCTCTCCTACATCCATCAACCGACTCATCGTTATGTCACGGTAGGAGGGTGGATAAAATGGTTACCACACCCTCCTAACGGGAAATGTGACAAGGTTTTAGAACCCGAGGCTCATTAGAGGCCAGGCGCACATGATAATCGAGGTACCATATGGCAAGGATGGCCATCAACCGCTGACCGTCCCCGACGCCAATTTCATGGGGGTGTTGAGGCCGAACGAGCTGCCGCATTCGAATGAACAGCGTGAGCTGGACCAAGCCCTCCAGAACCCGATCTCCTCCGAGAGGATAGAAGATTTCCTGAAAGGCGGCAAGGACATCGTTTTTATCGTCAATGATGGCACACGTCCCACGCCCACCGCGGCTGTGCTGCGTGCCCTTTCCAATCGAGTGGACCTGAAAAGCGTCCGATTCCTGATCGCGACGGGCATCCACCGGGCCCCGACCGAGGACGAGTACTGTATGATCTTCGGAGACCTCTATGATTCACTCAAGGGTCGCATCCATTCCCATGACTCGCGCCAGGACAGGATGGTGCTCCTGGGCTGTTCCAAGAACGGGACAGAGATGGCGGTGAACGAGATGGCGGTGAACGCAGACCGCCTGGTCATCATCACCAGCGTGGAGCCGCACTATTTCGCTGGATACACCGGAGGACGCAAATCGTTCCTGCCCGGTGTGGCATCCTACAAGACGATCGAGCAGAACCACAAGTTGGCCATGCGTTCTGATGCTCAGGCCGTCGCCCTGGCTGGCAATCCGGTCCACGAGGACATGATGGATGCGATTGAGGTGGTCAAGGGGAAGAAGATATTCTCCATCCAGGCGGTCCTGGACCGGCACCAGCATATTTATAAGGTGGCCGCCGGCGACCTGCAGCTATCTTTCGAACAGGCGGTACGATGGGCCAACGATGTTTTCTCCGTCGAGATAAAGCAGAAGGCGGGCATCGTTGTAAGCGTCGCCCAGTATCCGATGGACATCGACCTGTACCAGTCCCAGAAAGCGCTGGACAACGGGAAATGGGCGCTCCTGGAGGGTGGGACCCTCATCCTCGTTTCAAAGTGCCGTAAGGGAGTAGGTGATGAGGTGTTCTGCGATCAGCTCTCACTTTCCAAGGACCCGTTCCATATATTGAGGAACCTGGCGAAGGAATATAAGCTGGGTTATCACAAGGCGGCCAAGGTGGCCGAGATAATGACCTGGGCCAAGATATTCGCCGTTACGGACCTGGACCCGGATCTGATCGGCAGGATCAACATGACACCTTTCAAAGATGTGCAGTCCGCTGTCGACAAGGCGATGGAGAACGATCCGGACGCGAAGGTCATGGTCATCATGGACGGCAGCGTGTTGGTTCCGAGGCTGGTGCGAAATGAGTGATCATATCGAGACCGAGAATCTCAAGGAAGTCAAGAAAACGATGATGACATGCACCTATTGCGGGTTCTGCAAATCCGTTTGCCCGGTCTTCGAAGGGATCGGATGGGATCCGAGCGTGGCCCGCGGCCGGATCATACTATCATATGGTTTGCTCCAGAAGGACATCCCGGCCGACGAATCGGTCATCGAGAACCTCTACCAGTGCACCACCTGCAAGGACTGCGAGAGGCGTTGCCCGTCGAACATCGAGGTGGTGGATGTCGTCGAACGGGCAAGGAAGGACCTGGTCGCGGCCGGGAAAATGCTTCCCAAGCATCGCGTGGTAGTAGACAATGTGCTCAAGCACGGGAACCCCTTTGGAGAGAAGGTCAGCGTGCCGAAGACCTTGGGCAGGGAGCCGAAAACGTCCGAGCTGGGCTATTTCGTAGGATGCACTGCGGCATTTCGCAACAAGAGCACGTCCTCCGCCACCCTTTCGATCCTGGACAAGTTGGGCGAAGATTTCACATTGATCGATGAGGTGTGCTGCGGTAGCGTGCTCCAGCGCATCGGCGTAGATGACGAAACGGTCGAGGGGATCATGGAGAAGAATGTGCAGGCCATGTCGGATCTGGGCCTAGACGAGGTCGTACTGTCCTGCGCTGGCTGTTACCGCATGTTCAAGGAAGAGTACCCCAAGCACGTCAAGATTCCGTTCAAGGTGAAACACATCTCCGAGCATCTGGCCGACCGCGACCTCAAGCTCCGGCCTTCGAATGGAGTGATCACATATCATGACCCGTGCCATCTGGGAAGGCACAGCGGTGTCTATGAAGCGCCGAGGGAAGTGCTGCGGAAGATACCTGGGACGGAATTGAGAGAGATGCCCAGGAACCGTACTACAGCACGTTGCTGCGGCGGGGGAGGCGGTGTGCGTTCGGCCTATCCAGACCTGTCATCTAAGATCGCCGCCAAGCGCGTGGACGAAGCGCAATTCGCCGACCTGCTGGTCACGTCCTGCCCATTCTGCGTGAACAACCTCAATGTGGGAAAGCAGGCGAACGGGTCGAAGGTGGAGATCATCGACCTGGTAGAACTCATCGACTCCCTTTTGGAGGAGTGAAAATGGCCCGAGTGCGAACCTATGCGACCTATGACGAGGCGGTCACGGAATGGCGGAGAAATGGGATACCAGAGGAGTTCATCGATAGGAAGAGGCTCTTCGGTCGTACCATCGTGTTCCGTGACGATCTCAATTCCACGGACGCGGAGAATCTGGTGAAGTTGATCCGCGCTGCTGGCGAAGACGCGTTCGTCTGCCGGAAGGCCAAGGTCCTGCGGGTCATGGTCACATGCAAGCCATCTTTCTTCGATCGTGTATCCGTGGACGAAGGTGAGCTCGGCAAGCTGGGCCGACCGATGGCAGAAGCGTTCCGCAACTATCATTCCGATTATGTGCAACCACTCCGGTTACGCAAGCGGGAACTGCGTTTCGACCGGACGCTGGTCATGGGCGTGCTCAACGTCACGCCGGACTCGTTCTCGGACGGTGGATTGCACCGTTCCGTAGAGGAGGCGGTCGACCACGGGATGGCCATGGCGGACCAGGGCGCAGACATCATCGACATCGGAGGAGAATCGACCCGACCGGGCGCTGCCCAAACCAGCGTCGAGAAGGAGCTTTCCCGGGTCATACCGGTGATCAAAGGCATCGCTCCTTCGGTCAAGATACCTTTGTCGATAGATACCAGACATGCCGAGGTGGCACGCAAGGCGATAGAGCTCGGAGTGGAGATCGTCAACGACGTATCTGGCTTGCGCGGTGCGGAGATGATCGATGTCCTGAAGGAGACTGGCGCCGCGGCCATTGTGATGCATATGCGGGGTGAGCCCGATGACATGCAGTCGAACACAACCTATGACGACATCGTAGGGGATATCGGGGAGTTCCTTGTCTCAAGGGTCAAAGCAGCTGAGGATGCGGGAATAGACCCTTCCCGGATAGCCATAGACCCAGGGATCGGTTTCGGCAAGGACTTGAATGGCAACCTCGATCTGATTCGCAGACTACGAGAGTTCCGTAGCTACGGTCGCCCCATCTTGGTCGGAGCGTCCCGCAAAGGATTCATCGGCAAGGTCATCGGCGGAGATCCCGAAGAAAGGTTGACCGGTTCGCTGGTCGCCGCCACCGCAGCGATAATGAACGGAGCCAACATAGTGCGGGCACACGATGTCCTAGAAACGGTCAAAATGGCGAGGATGGCGGATGCCATCCGTTCGCCGAACTACAAAGTCTAGATCATCCGCCGAGTATGTAGATCGCGACGGAGATGAGGACGACGATCGCGATGGCCGCGACGTAGAAATAGTTCATGCGCCTGGCTTCCTTCTTGACCTTGGACTGGTAATCGTCCTTGCACTTGTCCGAGCAGAACTCTTCCCCCACAGGAATTGGTTCATCGCACATGATGCAGTGAGTATGGTCGGGTAGGATGTCGGTCATGATCGATATCTCCCATGTTTCCCCGGGTCTTAATGTTTGCTCGGGATGAGCACCGACGCGATAGATGATGCCACGATGACCTTCAACGCATCCACCACCACGAATGGCACGAATCCCAGCATGAAAGCGGTCAACAGGTCCTTTTGCAGGACGAGACCGAGCTGGAGCGAACCGAGAGCAAGGATCATCGCGTCAGCTGCCAACAGTGCCAGCAATATCTGTCCATGGCTCATTCCCTTCCTACGTTCCACGATCTCCCCGATGAAGAACGAGGCCACGAGGAAACCGAGCAGGTATCCACCGGTAATGCCGGCCAGGGCGGCAAACCCGACCATTCCACTGAACCATCCAAAGGTCCCGGCCATCCCAATGAACATGAGTTGGCTTACAAGTCCATATCGGCCGATGACGACCGCCGCCAATAGTACCACCAACACTTGTCCAGTGAAAGGTACAGGAGTGAAAGGCAAGAAGAACCGTATCTGAGCAGCCAAGGCCGTCAAGGTCGCAAAGAAGAACGCGGCACCCATCTTCTCCATCACCGTGGCTTCGTTGCGCCACCGATAGAGCGATCCGCCGACGCGATCCCTGAACTGACCATAGGCAATTGCGCTGTTCATCGAGATGCTCGAATGGAGTGCCGCTTGATAAACATTATCATGGAGCATCATCCAGTGTTCCCATTCTTAGTCATCAAGGAATGGATAATTCCTGAAAAGGTTTATTATCCGCAAGCGATTGAATGGCATCAACGGGATTTTCCATCCAAGGCTCAGGTCCGTTCTGGGTGTGGCATGATCAGAAGGGTGTTGGTGAGATCGGGCAGATGCGTCGGTTGCAGGTCGTGCGAAATAGCATGCATGCACCACCATCTCGGAGAGAGCAACGGTGACCTGGGCTCCAGACCGTTGGCGGTCCCAAGGATCAAGGTCGAATGCGGAGTGCTGGACCGGACCCAAATCCCTTCCAGCGGATCTGAGGATATGAGTTGTCGAGGGAATCTGCGTAAGACAGTCGTTATCCTGTGCCAGCATTGTGATGAACCGGAATGTGTGGGGGCGTGCATCGCTGGCGCCCTGACAAAGGATCAGGACGGTGCGGTTCGTCATCACCCCGAGCTCTGTATCGGCTGCCTCCTGTGCATCATGGCCTGTCCCTATGAGGCGATGTACC
Source organism: Methanomassiliicoccales archaeon (assembly GCA_050014375.1). Classification (GTDB taxonomy): domain Archaea; phylum Thermoplasmatota; class Thermoplasmata; order Methanomassiliicoccales; family UBA472; genus DASXVU01. The sequence goes on from JBEKDM010000004.1 coordinate 21,839, forward strand.
GTGACCCGCTCGGCAAGACAGTGGTCAAGTGCGATCTCTGCGGCGGCAAGGAGACGCCATCATGTGTCGAGGCATGCAAGGTAGGCGCGCTTTATCTTGAATCGGATTCAGGTGGGGGAAAGTAATTGAGGCCTTACGATTACATCATCATCGGTAACAGCGCCGCCGGATTCGCCACTGTAGAAGATATCCGCAAACGAGATCGTAACGGTACCATCGCGGTCATCTCCAAGGAAGATGGAGGCATCTATTCTAGACCGATGCTCTCCCATTTCCTCTCGGGGAAGATAACAGAAGAAAGCTGAATTTTAGACAGGACGACTTCCACTCCAGGAACGGCGTGGAAGCATTTTTGGGGAAATGCATCGCACAAGTGGACCCTGTGAAGAACCGCCTGCAGTTGACGGAAGGCGGGGAGTTCTTCTTCGAAAAGCTGATGATCGCTACCGGTGCACATGCGCAGACGCAGGAAATTCCAGGCAATCTCCTGAAGAACGTGTTCACGCTGCACAATCGGCAGGATGCCAAGGATATCGGCGCGGTCGCCGCCCCGTGAATGAGGGCGGCGGTGCTGGGGGGTGGACCGGTCGAGATGGGGGTCATTCAGGCGCTCGGAGCCAGAGGTCTGGATGTCTCGATGGGCAAGTTGATAGACCAGGGTGTAATCGACGAAAAGGACACTATCCTCTAGACCATTCCTTTGTAATCTAATTTGATGATAATTTGGTCTCCTCGATATTCTGCGTCATTCCGTAATATTAATTATGGGCCGCACATACTTCCGTTATATGTGGAAGGTGTTCGGTATCGCCACCAACCTGGTGGCAGCAGGAGACGTCTGGCAGAATCAATTGGTCAAGCTCTCCGGAAGAAAGAAGGACAAGGAAAAATTCCTTGAGCTGAACCAGAAGGCCGAGGCCAGCCACATGTTCGATACAGTCCGGGAAGTGCACATATTCTACGCTAAGTTCCCCGAAGGCACGGTCATGGAGGACCTGAAATTCTATGAGCACTTCGTGCTGAAGATCACCAAGGCCGCCAAGGACCCGACAATAGAGTTCCAGGGCGTACCCCAAAAGTTCATGGTCGTGATCAGCGCCGAGGCCGAAATGAACGAGTACACGGAAAGGCAGAAGACCAGGGATGAGCGCACCCAGGCGATGGAAGAGATGTTGAAAAAGGAAGAGAAGGCGTTCCATTAGATCGGACGCCCATCTCATTTTTGTTAAAGTTTAAGAGATCGCTTGGGCGGACTCGATCATCAGGTCGAGCTTTTCCGCCTTGACCTTGGGATCGGAACTCTGTTCTGACACCCATTGCTTGAGCTTCTTGATCGCCCGGCCACTGTCGATGAGGTCCGCCGCCTTGGCCATTCCTTCTTTTAGGTCCGCGGCGTGACCGGTGATCACCAAGATAGGTGCGGCGTTGGCCAGTACTATGTCACGGCGCGAACCCTTGTCCTGACCGGACAGCAGCTTCAATAGTAGAAGTGCTTCCCTGGACTTGTCCAGTCGACAGAGTAGGTCATCTTCTGTGGCGAATTTGATCCCCAGGTCCTTCGGGCTGAGCGTGTACTCCTCGATGGTCCCATCCTCCTTGAGATCGGCGACATATGTTTTACCGACCGTAGATAGCTCGTCCATCCCTCTGGTCCCCTTCGAATTTAGCCCATGCACGACGTAGGCGCGGCGATACCCGAGCTCCTTCATCGTCTTGGCGATCGGCAGCACCATCTCCCTGGCATAGACCCCGCGGACCGCGTACGTCGGCATTGCCGGATTTGCCAACGATCCAGCTATGTTGAGTATCGTTCCGAACCGGATCTGTGACAGTATCCGGCCCAAAGCTTGCGGATGGGTCTTGCCGCTCATGCCATTGAATAGGCCGATGCCTGCGTTCTCGATGCTTCTCTTGACCACAGACGCATCGCACTCCACGTCCACCCCCAGAGCCTCAACGATGTCCACAGTGCCGCATTTGGACGTGATCGCCCGGGCACCGTGCTTGGCCATGTATATACCGTCCGCCGCCGCCACGATGGAAGCAGCGGTCGAGATGTTGAACGTCTTGATCGTATCCATGCCGGTCCCGCAGTTGTCCACCAGCGGTCCGTTAACCTCCGGTCTCACCTTCACCGTGTCGATCTCATAGATCGCTTCCCAGCTACCGGCTATCTCCTCCGGTGTCGCCCCCTTGGCCGTGATCGCCGCCAGGAATGCCCCCTGTTGCAGGTCTGGCTGTTCATTGAGCAGCACCTGACGGAACATCTCCTTGGCCTCGCTCCGCGTCAGGTCCTTGTGTTTGATCAGCTGGTCCACCTTTCCCCCGAAATACTTCAATTTTTCTTCCATGCTTTCACCTCAGAAAACTATCACCGATTTCATGCCCCGGCGCATCGTTGTATGCTCGATTGCACCCTGAACATCTTTCAAATGGCATCTGTGAGTTATTATCCAGCTGAGATCGACATCGCCGGAACGTATCAACCTGACCGCCTCCCGGTCATGGGATGACGAGCAACCATACGCACCGACCATGGTCAGCTCACGGTAGTGCATCGTGCGGACATTGATCGGCGCTTCATATTCGCCCTTCTTCGGGCCAGAGAATACGCATAGCCTGCCGTTTGGGGCCAGCAGATTCAAGAGTGCATCGTCCACGCGAACCTCAGGGGTCGCTGGCAATATTACGTCGACGCCTTTACCGTCCGTCTCATCCATGACCGCTTTGGCCAGGTCTTCGCTGGATGTATCTATGACCCGACCCACCCGGTCACTCAGCATGGCCACACGATTAGGCATCCTTTCGGAAATGATGACCTTCTCCGCCCCTCTTTGTTTTGCCAAGATCGAATGGATGGCGCCCACTGGACCGCCACCCAGGATAAGAACACGATCTCCCTCCGATACCTTGGTCAATATTTGCCCATTCAGGCAGCATGCGAGAGGTTCCGATAGAGACAGCAGGACCGGGTCGTCCCCTTCACGGACCCGATTCAATCCACCATGATGGACATTTCCCGTTGGAAGAGCCACATATTCAGCATATCCCCCGTCCACGTTGAAACCAAGGATACCTTGTGATTCGCACTGATTGTCGTTGCCACGCAGGCATGGACGGCAATTACCGCAAGATATCCCTGGCCAAACCTGAACTCGATCGCCGATGGCAGCATCTCCTGTCTCGACATCCAATTCAACCACGCGGCCGACGATCTCATGCCCCAAGACCCTCGGGTATCGCAGATCCTTGTGGCCATGCTCGAGCATCTTCACATCAGTGCCGCATATGGAGCAGGCCTCTACTTTGACCAAGGCCCCTCCCGGAGGGCAAGATGGGACTGGGATGTCCTCCAGGACAAGCTCCCTAGGCGCCCTCATGATAGCTGCTCGCATAGCTCCCCCGAAGGGGAGGGCCATGTAATTATTTAAATTGGATGTATCATCCAACTGATTGACCGCGGAATGCGTTGTTGGTCTGCCATTAAGTCGACGGCCCCTTCCCTTCATCTATCTTGCCAGGTACCTCTTCCTGTCTGGCCTGTTCCGAGATCGGTGTTGGTCCCGCGGGCGCCGCCTTGGCCATGCCCTTTAGGCCTAGCATGATCATCAGCCATCCGGCAAAGGCCACCAGCGTTGCAGCGATGATCATTAACAGTCCGCCAAGACCAATCCCCCACCTCACCTGCAACGAACCGTAGGAGCTCAGGGACTGGACCTGTCCCCCGAGGGGACTATGCGTGACATTGGAGATCACCATATCGGTGGCTGCCTGGCCAGGGGCGGTGTTCAGGTCTGGCATTATCTGGGGCAGGAACACTATCACTATTATCGTAATGATCAAGGGAGTGATGAGGGAGAAACCCTTGCTCAGGTATTCCTTTCCCACCTTTTTTTCTTCCTCCCCGATGAGCTTCATGACGAAGATCACGATCGACGCAGCAATCAACATGCCGAAAGGGATCGGGATGGAGCTTAGCTGCACTCTTCCCAGGTCCGGGTCCAGGGCGTATATCTGCGCGCCATGGATACCGTCGATGGATACGATGTCCTCATAGCCATTCGTGTGCAATGTGCCGCCGCTCGCGCTGACCTGGGCATAGTAATACGGGAAGAAGGCGGATACTAACCCTATGACAAGACCAACAATGACCAGGACGTTCGCGATACGCTCGGTCTTGTCCCCCTTAAAATCGATCATATGCAGGAGCGGCTTCTTCAATTGCCTCCTCTGGTGTCGGCGGAATAGTTTGAACGCGATCCAGAACGCCGGAATTAGGACGATAACGAGGTAGAGCAGGTTGTAGTAATACAGCCCCAGCTGCGCGGAGACCAAGTTCATGTCCTGGCGTGGCAGGCCCGTTGCCCAGAATGCGCTGCTGAACGCCAGTCCCGATTCCAGGTAAGCGGGCCCCTCGGTCCCACCTTGATTAGCATATTCGGAGAAGCCTTTCCCCCAGTCCCCCCAGCGCCCGGCGAAATCGATCCAGTCCTGGCTGTGGTTTCCGGTTCCCGGGTCGCCGAGCATCGTTAGAGTGTAACTATCATTTCCCAGGACCTTGCCATCGTTGTTGACATCGTCCCTTTGTATGCCCAGCTGCCCTTCCCAGTATCGGACATAGTTGGCGTGCGAATCCTTGGCTACATAGACGTTCGGATGGTCGCCCGACATTTCCATGTTCCCCCATGCCACCCTATACCCGCCATTGTGCTGGCTGAGGGCTACTTCCTGGGGGACCATCGAGCTTGAGAAGGTTATCTGGATCGTCTCCCAGTCCCCTTCATGCGACGCATACGTCCCATGATAGTAAACATAGAATATCCAATACTGGAGTACGATCGAACCGTTCGATCCGGCCACATGAGAATATACCGTATATCCGAGTTCGCTCGCCTGGCTGGCATACTTATTAACTACGCGGTCATCGTAGTTGCTGCCATATCGGTTGTCCAGGTAGTATCCTCCCGAGTTGTCGGTGAGGTTGCCCAGATCCTGGGCCGATGGAGAGGAGGAGATCAGCGTGATGTTTCCCCCGTTGCTTCTGTTCAAGTTACATTGGAAGAGGTAATATTCCACGTTGACCGGATAACATCTTTCGCCAGCAACGTAGTGGAATATGGGACTGTATCTATCGGCCAACGTCAACTTTTCTTGGACGCTAAGCGCTGCGACCGACGTGCTTGGTCCGACCAACGTTGCCACGATCACGAGCACCAGCGATGCAACGACGATGACGCTCAGCGCTTTCAGATGCAGTAGTCTGTCCTGCATTTTTCCCATGAAACCCACCCTATATCGATTCCTGCGTTCCGCATAATTGTCGGTATTTATGTTACTTGGTACCGGGCAGCGTGCCGGGGAGCATAATCGATATCTCCGAGCCTTCCCATACCCATAATATGAGACAGGCCGAGAGGGAGATCAAGGACCGCAAGGCGATCGACGAGCTGATGAACAGGGCTGTCGTGTGCCGCCTCGGGATGATCGACGGGGACGAACCCTACATCGTTCCGATGAACTTTGGATATGATGGTAAAAGCCTGTTCTTTCATTGTGCTAAAGAGGGCAGGAAGATAGACATTCTGAGCCGAAATGACAAGGTATGCTTCGAGATGGATCTCGACACCGAGGTGGTCAAGGGCGACGTGGCCTGCAAATGGAGCATGCGTTACCGAAGTGTGGAAGGAATTGGAAAAGCGCATCTGGTGGACGACATTGATGGCAAAAGACACGGCCTTAACGTGATCATGTCCCACTATGCCAAAGGCCCTTTTGAGTATGCGGAAAGAGGTTTTGAACTGGCCCTGGTCATCAGAGTAGATATCGAGAGCATTTCCGGAAAAAGGTCTCAATACTGACCTAGGGGACCTGGACGGCCTCTCCGCCTTCGATCTTGACCACGTACTCGGTCAATGGGATCTGTCTGCCGGATCGTTGCAGAGCCGTCAGGACCAAGCGTTTCAACTGGCGGCAGCAGGGCACTTCCATATGCAGCAGGATTATGTCCTTGATCGGGTTGGCCGAAAGGATGTCGCTCAGCTTCTGGATGTATGCGTCGTTGTCGTCCAGCTTGGGGCAGCCGATGAGCGCGACCCGCCCTTTCAGGAACTGTTCCTGTATCGATCCGCAGGCAAAGGCGGTGCAGTCCGCGGCGATCAGAAGGCTGGCGTTCCAGAGGTAGGACGCGTTCGTGGGGACCAACCTCAGTTGTATGGGCCAGGTCGACAGCTGAGATGTCGTTGACGTTGTTCCTGCCGTCTCTTCCTTGACCTTGAACATGCGCGGTCCAGATGAGGGGCAGGCGCAGGGAGTGAGGATGAGCTCCTTCTTCCTTTCGAGGTGCTCCTTGACCTTCGACTCATTGAACTCCGGAGCTTCACGCTCCTCGATGGTCAATGCCCCGGTCGGGCACTCGCCCAGGCATGCGCCCAGGCCGTCGCAGAAAGTCTCGCTGACGACCTCTGCCTTGCCCCCCTTGAGCTCGATCGCACCCTCGGCGCAGGCGGTCACGCAGTTGCCGCAACCGGTGCACAGCGATCTGTTGATCTTGATGATCTTTCTCTTCACCATCGCTGTTCTTGACCCAGCGTCCAATATTTATCCTTTAGTCAGATCATTTCCCCTTCGGAGGGCTGTCCAGCACCATTATCGGTGAGGCGCACTCCTCGGTACAGTTGTAGGGATCGCATACCCGCTCCTCGTGCTTGGTCGGATACAACTTTGTCATGACGTATGCTGCGGCGATAGCACCAAGGATCTCGGCAACGATGAAGAAGACCGCGGAGGCAGGAGCGATTCCAGAGATCGAATATGTGAACATGCGAACGAATGCCACCATGGGGTTTGCGTACATGGTGCTGGCCGTGGTGATTAGCATTCCACCGACAACAAAACCGACCGACATGCTGGTCTGTTTCGAATGTCCCCGAACGCAGCCGTAGATGACAGTCAGGAGAAGGAATGCTCCCAAAAATTCCGCGATGTAGAGCCCCGGAGCCTTTGTATTTTCCGAGATGGTGAGAAGGGTAGGGACTGTGTCGTAGAACATCAGGTGTGATAACAACAATCCGATGAAACCCCCGGCCATCTGGACCGAGATATACGCTGCTGCCCTTTTGGGGGTCGTCTCTTTCGAGAACAACAGTGCAAGCGTGACCGCTGGATTGAAGTTGCTCCCAGATAAGGGGCCGAACGTCTCGATCAACGCGAACAGCACGAATCCCACCGCGATAGCGTTCATGAAAACCGAGACCGCCAGTCCTGCCCCCAACACGTTCATGCCAAGTATCCCGGGGGATATGGCGGCGATGACTAGGAACATCGAACCAACGAACTCCGCGATCATGCTTTGTCTCAACGTGACCATGTCCGCTCGCTCCGTAAAGAAATGGTGAATTACCGATATAAATAATTAAATCAACAATCAAATAATGAAGTGATGACTCGATTTTCTGCGTAATAATCATTTACCCTGAAATTTTTCAATCACTTCAATATTGGAGTGATGGACACCAGATGGTTGAAGGTGTGATGAGAAAGTTATCGTTCCTGAACCGGTACCTGACATTGTGGATATTCCTCGCCATGTTCATCGGCGTTGGGCTCGGGGCGATCTGGCCGAGCATCTCCGACAACCTGAACAACTTGAGCATCGGAACCACGTCGATCCCCATCGCCATCGGTCTCATCCTGATGATGTACCCGCCGCTGGCCAAAGTCAAGTACGAGGAACTCTGGACCCTGTCCAAGAAGCCAGAGATGAAGCGGATGGCCATAACATCGCTCACGCTGAACTATGTGGTCGGTCCGTTCCTCATGTTCGCACTGGCCTGGATACTCCTTCCTGACCTTCCGGAATACCGCATCGGACTGATCCTGACCGGTCTGGCCCGTTGTATAGCCATGGTATTGGTCTGGAATCAGCTCGCCGAAGGCGATTCCGAGTACTGTGCCATACTGGTAGCGTTAAATTCGATCTTCCAGATCATCATGTACTCGTTCTATGCGTACTTCATGGTCTTCGTGCTCTCCGAGGCCATCTCGCCTGGAAGCGGTGTCGCGGTCGCCATTTCGATATGGGAAGTGGCCAAGAGCGTGTTGATCTACCTGGGCATACCGTTCGTTGCCGGGGTCATCACCAGGTACACCTTGTTCCCGAGGAAAGGGGCGGAGTGGTATGATAAGAAGTTCGTACCCAAGATCGGGAAGGTCTCTCTGCTGGCCTTGCTGTTCACCATCGTGGTGATGTTCTCCCTCCGGGCCCAGTCCATCGTCGGTCTGCCCTTGGATGTGATTCGGATCGCCATCCCGCTCCTGGTCTACTTCATCATCATGTTCCTGCTTTCTTTCTACCTGTCGATCAGGCTCCGGTTCGACTATCCGCACGCGGTGGCCCAAACGTTCACCGCCTCTTCGAACAATTTCGAACTTACGATCGCTGTGGCAATCGGCATCTTCGGCATCGGTTCCGGAGTGGCATTCGCTGCCGTCATCGGTCCGTTGGTGGAGGTGCCGGTCCTCATATCGCTGGTGAACCTGGCGTTCTTGTTCAGACGGAGGTACTACGACAAGGACGACCGGGTCAAGGAAAAGTCCGCCTCCTGAAGATCCGTTAAGGCTGGATACATTGGAAAAGAAGGACCGCGACATTATCGTTTCGCGGAGACCTATTGCGGGAGCTGAAGGGTACGTAAATTCATTTGAACCAGTTCGGCCTTGCCTCGCATTTCTGGTGGTTGATGACGGCCTTCTTTTTTAGGAACATCTGAATCCGGCGTTGGCTGCTGGCGATGCCGCTCTGCTTCCAACCTTGGAAGAATTCGCCGCAGGTCAGCGACCTTCCGCAGTCATTGATCCAGACGTTGCCGGCCTCCAGAGACGATGCCATCCTCAAGGCCTTCGACTGGTCCTTCGTCCAAATGGTCGCCCCCAGGCCATAGCCGGTGTCGTTCGCCTTCTGCACCGCCAGGTCTTCGTTTTCAACGATATTGATCGGACACACCGGTCCGAACGTCTCCTTTCGGGTCACCTCGAGATCGTCCCGTTCGACCAGTAGGACCGTCGGCTCATAGAAGTAGCCAGGACCTTCGATCTTTTTGCCGCCCAGGAGCAATTTGGCCCCGTCCGAAACGGCACTCTTCACGACCCGGTCGACATCGCTCCTCGCCCGCTCTCTGATCAGTGGCCCCACGCTTGCCTTGACATCGATATGCGAAGCGATCTCCACGACGCGGCGGATAAATTGTATTGCGACGTCCTCATGAACGTAAACACGCTTTATCCTGATGCATATCTGACCGGCCCTGCCGAAGGTGCCAGCGCACACTCCTCTGGCGGCAGTTTCGATATCCGCATCGGAACACACTATCCCGGCGTCATTGCCAGATAGTTCTAGTATCATCGGTCTGATCCCGGCATTCCTGGCGATTTCCTGGCCGGTCTCTATGCCCCCGGTGAAGACCAACGCATCGAATCCGGACCGGACCATCGACCTGCCGACGTCCGCACCCCCGATCAGCGGTACGAACAAGTCCTTCGGGAATCCAGCCTCGTGCACCATCTCGGCGACCTTCAGCCCCGACATGGTGGACAGTTCGGAAGGCTTGAACACCAACCCGTTGCCGGTGAGCAGCCCGGGAATGGCCGTGATCATGGTCTGCCAGATGGGAAAGTTCCAGATGCCGATGTGCCCGATGACTCCATGAGGGACATAATGGATCGTCGCCTTCGTGTCGATCCAAGTGGCATCCAGCGGGAAAGCTTCGTCCTCAAACCTGGAATATTCCCTTATGTAGTGCTCGACCCCGGCCAGGGCGCTGTTCACTTCGCCCAGAACGGCATTTCGGGGGAATCCGCATTCCTCATGCACCAGGTTTGCGATGTTGTCCTTCTCCCTCACCAGTATCTTGCCTAGCTGCCTAATGCAGGTGGCCCGGTCATCCCTGCTGGTCTCCTTATACCATTTCCTTTGGCATGACCTGGTCCGCGCTAGCGCCTCTATGACGTCGCTCTGGTTTGCTGATGGGAACTCGGCGATGACTTTTCCTGTGGCCGGGTTGATGGATTGGATGTCCACATGTGATGAATTGCTTATCCACTAGATATATCCAAACGTTCCTTTCCGAGTTGAACCGATCGTGCCAGGAAGACGATTTCTCCTCTCATCTGGAGGATTTCCCTGATGCGCTCTCCTTCAGGTTGAACGCCATTACCACCATGGCGATCAAAGATATGGCGAAGAACACCAGGAACGCGGTGTGCAATCCGTTCTCGAATATCCTCTCCGATGAACACGACGAATCCGAGGACATACAGTTTCTTTCTTCCGAACATGTCCGCCAGTCTTCCCACTGTTGGGAGCATGGCAGTGGTTATGAGAAGGTAGGACAGCAGGATCCAGAGGAGGGTCAGGAAATCTGCATGCAAGGACGTCAAAATATCCGGCAGGGTGATCAGCAATGCCGAGGACTGTATAGATGCAAGAAGTGCTCCAACGGTGGTCACGGAACGGACGGTCCATTCGTAACCCTTATTCTTTTTATGGCCCCACTTCGACCATATGATCATCCCTGTTTGATACGCTAGCAGATGTGAGCCATGACTGACTTTGATAATTTGCGAATCTCATGAGAATCAAAGTGACAGGTACCTCGATCGATTGTTTCCAGATCTTTATCGAACGGTCCTCCGATGAGCGACTAGACAGGCAATGCCATATTCGCAACGGTTAATGATTAATCCACGGTCATCCTTTTGTGGGCCGATCATCATGTCTTCTATGATTCAGGATTCCTACGATCAATTGCTCGAGAGGTCGAAAAGGCTAACCGTCCTCGGTACGACCGCCGCATTGGCCGGTTGGGACATGCAGACCTACATGCCCGCAAGGGGCATTGGCCTCCGCAGCGAGCAGTTGTCTTTGATAAGCATCCTATATCACCAGGCGATGACCGACCCCAAGGTCGCCGAACTTTTAGAGAAAATTGAGAACTCAAAAGGTTATGCCGATCTGAGCCAAGAACAGAAGAGGAATGTCCATCTGATGCGCAAGGCATACGATGAAACGTCCAAGATCCCCGAAGCTCTGGTCGCCAAGATGTCCAAGCAGGAGACCGTCACCTTCGATGCCTGGAGGAAGGCCAAGGCGGCCAAGGACTACAAGGCCTACGCACCCGAGCTCTCCAAGATGATCGAGCTGAAGAAGGAGGCGGCCCAGATATTGATGGACGTGAAAGGAACGAAGACATCCTATGATGCCCTCCTCGACTCCTATGAGCCAGGGATCACCGCGGAAAAGATCGGGGTGGTCTTCTCTGGCATGAGGGACGGCCTGGTCAGGATCATCAACAAGGTTGGATCGTCCAAGGTCAGGCCCGACGATTCGTTCCTGGCCCGCACCATTCCAGTGGAGGCACAGAAGAAGATCAGCGCGGAGGCGATGAAGTTCATCGGTTTCGTGACGGAGGGAGAGAGCGCAGGTGGTCGTCTTGACGAGGCCGAACACCCCTTCACCACCGGATATTATGCCGACGTCCGGATCACTACCCACTACTACCCGAACCGGTTCTCTTCCAGCATATACAGCGTCATGCATGAGGGCGGCCATGCTCTCTACGAGCAGGGCATACCCCAAGAGTGGATGTACCAGCCGATAGGGTCGCCGTGCAGTTATGGCATCCACGAATCCCAGAGCCGTTATGTGGAGAACATGATCGGACGCAGCCCCGAGTTCCTTTCGTTCATGCTGCCCCGCTTGAGAAAGATCACGGGCAAGGCGCTCACCGGGATCAAGACCGCCGACTTCGTTTCGGCGGTCAATGTGATCGAACCCTCAAAGATACGCATCGAGGCTGACGAGGCGACGTATGGACTGCATATCATCGTTCGGTTCGAGATGGAGATGGATATCATGTCTGGTAAACTGGTCGTCGACGAATTGCCGGAAGCCTGGAACGAACGCTACGACAAATATCTAGGAATGAAGATCGAAAACGACTCAGAAGGTGTGATGCAGGACGTGCATTGGTCCGGCGGTTCGTTCGGCTATTTCCCGAGCTACGCCTTGGGCAACATCTATGGGGGCATGTTCCTGAAGAAGATGGACAAGGACATTCCTTCCTGGAGAGAGGACATCAAAGCCGGTAACTACTTGCCAGTGAAGCAATGGTCGGCACAGAACATCCACTCCAAGGGCAACCTGTATGACCCGGCAGACCTGGTCAAGAACGTGACCGGACAAGACCTGGACATAGACCCCTTCATCGGATACCTGGAGCGCAAGTGCAAGTACGTTTACGGGGTCTGAACAGGCCCCTTTTCTTTTTGCTCTGGCGGTCGGCTGTTCAACGTGAAGTTCCTCGACACGTCCCTGCGCATGCGTCACGATCGCATATTCTTCAATTTCGCCAGTCAATATCCTGATGCGAGGATGGCGCTTTGGTGCATGAACTCGAACGAGATGTTCTACATCTCGGCCAAGAGCGCCGAAGAGATAGAGCAGATTGTCGAGGAAGCGCAGACCGCATTGGAGGCGGACCATACCTTTGTAGATGGCGCCTCGGCAGTCCTTACCTTGAGCATTAGCTCGTGCAGCGACGAGAGATCAATCGATAACGTGGCCCATCAATGCCGATGCTGGCTCATCCCTCCGATCATGTACGCTGGAGGATGGGCCCATTACCGGTATACCATATGGTCAAGAACTCCAATCCGCTGCTGAGATCATACCAGGCAGGGGAGGAAAGCGGACCCTAAGAAACCCTGAGTATTAGGTCGGTCACTGGGTCATAAATTCTTGACCTTTTCCTCGTAGGCATGAATATCGAACCGGAGCCTCGCCCCGGTGTACGTCATTTTCTTGATCTTGCCTATCACTTCCTTTGATTTCCAAGGATGGCCATACAATCCTCCGATGACCATGGCTACGCCCGTGTAACCGCTTGGGTCCCCTCCATCCAGGGAGTATCGGTCATTAAGGTGTATAGCGATCCAAAAAGCCTCCTCCGGGCTCCTGGTCCACTCCAATATATTGTTCGCCCAGTATTCCCTAAGATAACCATGGATCTTGCCACGTTTGACCAGCTCCATCTGAGCGGCGTTCCAGAGCGGGTCGTGGGTCTGACCCTGGTCGAGTTGTTCCAATGTATACAGATGTTCCCTGATGTCAGAGCGATGTAGATTGATCGACCTCCTGGCCCATTCCGGAAAGGCTCCGACTGAATCGTATTCTGGCGTGTGCAAACAAAAGTTATCGGCGATCTCTTTTTTCACTACTATGTTCTCGATGAACGTAGACTTGGCCATTTCTGATGCCTTGGAAGCAAGGACCTGGAGAACTGCTCTCTGAGAGGACAGGCTTCCGAAATGCAGATGAGGGGACAGGTCGGATTGAGCGTTCTTTGATGGATCCATCACCCCCTCTAGATAGTTAGAAATTCGATCCCGGCAGAAAGTATCAAGGGCCGCCCTGGCCGCTTTCTCCCCTGGAAGGATCCAGGTCAAGGGTTTGACATTATGGTCCAGATGGAGTTTGCTCATAGCCGATACCCAATCGATCGGTTTCGTCTCAGGTTCCCATTCGTGATCGATCTTTTCGGTACCTGGATAGTCGATCAAATACTCCGACAGAAGGGGCATTACCTTGGAACGAAAATTAGCGAAAGACATTATTCTACGATTCGCGGTGATCCTGCAGGGCACTATATTATGCGCGTCCACATCGACCACTGATATGTCAAGTGCCCCCACCACCCTCCGCTTCCATTGCTTCTTAACCTTGAGCGGGTCGAAATCAGTTATGACCAGACCTGCCCCCACCTGATGGAGGAATGAAGGTAGCTCAGTGTCTGGATAGCCTTCTAGGAGATGGAATCCGATCCCCTGTTGTTTGATCTTAGGTTCCAATTGGCGAAGCCCTTCGGTCAAGAAAGAGTACTGCCGTTCGGTCGTACCCAAGTATTCTGGGACAAGGCAGAAAACGACGCAAAGCGGAACGTTCTTTTCGTTCGCCGCCTGAACCGCATATATCAAGGCCCAGTTGTCATCCGCTCTCTGATCTCGGCTCATCCAGTATATTACAGGACCTCCGCCATAGGTCCTGCGACGCAATATTTTGGACCTTTTTTCTAATTGCTTTTCTGGCAACCGCGTTCACTCTTCCTTGATCATAAACAGAGAATCATTCCAGTGGCTGGTAGATAAACAATGCCCAGCAGTATCTCTGATGTTGTATCAGCCGTTCCACTGTCAGGGTATGATCAGAAAAGTCACAGGTGTCTTTCCGTAAGGATTAATAATCCAGGATGCCAGATTGCTCGATATGAATCCCTATGACAAAGCCATCGAAGACTATGCCTGCAAGAGCACCCGAGCAGTCGATCAGGTGTTCCGTGACCTGAAGGAGGAGACGTATGCGAAGATGTCCAACCCAAGGATGCAGGTTGGCGAGGTGCAGGGCACTTTCCTCAGGCTTCTGGTGGCCATGATTGGGGCTAGAAGAGTGCTCGAGTTCGGTACCTTCACTGGCTACTCGGCGATGATGATGGCCTCAGTATTGCCCCCCGGGGGCGTTCTCTATACACTAGACCGTGATCCAGAAGCAGTGGAGATAGCTAAAAGGTACTTCGCAAGGGTCCATTATGGGAAGAAGATAAAGGTTATCATGGGGGATGCCAGAGTTACGGTGCAGAATATCAAAGGCCCCATCGACCTGGCCTTCATTGACGCCGACAAGGAGGCCTACGACCTTTATTATGAGGCAACCATGAAGATCCTCAGGCCTGGTGGAATCATAGCCCTGGACAATATGCTGTGGTACGGAAAAGTGCTCGACCCTCCGGCGGACGACAAGGATGCCAACGCCATTGTTGCCATGAACGAGAAGATAAACAACGACAGAAGGGTTGAGAACGTCCTCCTTACAGTGAGGGACGGGGTCATGCTGGTGCGAAAATTGCCTAAGCCTTAGAAAGCTCCCTGACCGCCTTTATTGACTCCTCCACATGTTGCTTTGGCTGTACGTTCGAGGAGAAGACCATGTTGATAACGCCCTTCTTGTCCACCACATAGGTCACCCTTCCAGTGGTGTGCGCTAGGCCATAGGCCCCATATATGTCCCTGACCTTGTTCCCGGGGTCGGAGAGCAGCGTGAATGGCAGTTCGTGCTCTATCGCGAATTTCTTGTGCGATTCCACGCTGTCGCCGCTGATGCCGAAGATCTCTGCCCCTTCTTTCTGGAAAGCCTCATGCATCTCCCGGAAGGCATGAGCTTCCATGGTGCACCCGGATGTGAAATCCTTCGGATAGAAATAAATGACCAACACATCCTTGCCGATGTGCTCGGCCATATCGATCTCTTTTCCATCCTGGTCCAGCAATTTGAACGCGGGAGCCTTGTCCCCTTCCTGAAGTCCTTTCATGATGATAACCTTCGATTTCATTGGAGCAGAATGGATATAAGATGATTGGACAAGCGTTGCCGTTCATTGTCTAATAGGTCAGCGGCAGGGGGATCAATCCCATCGCGCCATAATCCGATACCTGCACCCCCTGTGCGTTGTGATCCCTAACGAGCTTAAGCACGTCCGCCATCGCCTGATCTGGAACGATTACCACAACCTTTACCTGCTCGAGCACAGCCTGGGCAAACTCAGATAACGCATCCGATCTTTTCCAGCTCCTGTCGCTCTCGATGAAGTCATATTCGATTGCCATGCCCTCGCTCCCGTGTATCGTTATGAGACACCACAACCCCACCTCTCCTTCAAAATAGAACTCCTCTGCCTTCATGGATGGGTTATGTTTTGTGATATCATCCAGACGTTGATCGACGATGTTCATGAGATCGATGACAGCCATCGAAAGCATTTTCGGAGCGGCCGATATAACAAGATTGTTGTCGTCAAGACGAATTCTAGAATCATCTCTCACATCATAACAATATGTCCATCTGGGCGATTCTGGATAAATTAATCCTATTTAGGATATTCAAGACACCATAAGGTTTTATATTTTTCCCATGAATTGTTATCAAAGGAGGGTTTTTGTGTTAGATGTAGAGGTCATAGCGACTGACGCGCCATCAGTTAAGATCAAGCAGGTGAAGGAGAAGAGGGTCAAAGAAAAGAGAAAGAGATTTGACAAACTCCCGAAGACCCAGAACATAAACCCAAGGAGAAGGTAACGGATGATCTGACCTCAGCAATTTCCTGGAGTTATTGTTGAACAACTGTCAAGTTGAGGTCAAAAAATGCCTATGTCTCTCTCTCTTTTGCGAGTTCCGTTTCCAATTGACAGGGAGAATGGCGATTATTTATAATGTTTATTATTTTGAATACATGGACCTTCAGACTTAACAGTATAATTTGATTGTAATAGCCAAACGATAACCAAATATTTTCCTGTCTTTAAAATCCCTTTTACCAATAGCTTATTTAGTTCAAGTTGGCTAACTGGTGGACAAATGGCTAGCAATGCGACTATGCCCAAGTCGGAGGCTAGTGTCGTGAATTCGAAATCAAGCCTTGCTGATGAACAGGCCGCTAAGGCGGTAAATGAGAATGGCAATCGTCCCGGAAAAAGAGAGAAACGTAAGAAGACGCTGGGGAACGATGAGAGGAAACGCATAATCAAATGGGCCATTGGCCAATCGCTTGTCAAACTCGATCCTCGTCACACCATCAAGAACCCGGTCATGTTCGTGGTGGAGATCGGAAGTGCCATCACCACGCTCTTATTCTTTCAGGCCCTTTTCGGACATGGTGAAGCCTCAGCGATATTCATAGGTCTCATATCCATATGGCTGTGGTTCACCGTCATTTTCGCTAACTACTCTGAGGCTTTGGCTGAAGGAAGAGGGAAGGCGCAGGCCGATGCGCTCAGGAAGATGCGAACCACCACGACGGCCAAGAAACTGGTGGACGGCTTTTCGGTGACAAAAGGTCAGAAACCTTCAGAAAATGAATTTGCTTCGGTTCCTTCTACAGAGGTGCACAAAGGCAATCTCTATTTTGTCCAGGCATCCGATATTATTCCCATAGACTGCGAGATAGTAGAAGGGGTGGCCTCAATCGACGAGAGCGCGATCACCGGGGAAAGCGCTCCGGTGATACGCGAATCGGGGGGCGATAGGAGTTCGGTCACAGGCGGTACCCGGGTTCTCTCCGACTGGCTGATCGTTCGGGCAGCCTCAGAGCCGGGAGAAGGATTCATAGACAAGATGATCTCGTTGATCGAAGGGGCCAAAAGGCAAAGGACTCCTAACGAGATCGCTCTAAACACTCTGCTTATCGGGTTGACTGTAATTTTTATCGTTGTATGTGCTACTTTGCTGCCGTTCTCGATATATAGCGTCTATGTCTCTGGACAGGGTAGTCCCGTATCCCTGACAGTAGTTATCGCGCTG
>JBEKDM010000005.1:0-37624 GCA_050014375.1 Methanomassiliicoccales archaeon
TAGACCCAGGATCCCGTAGAATGCTAGCCAGGCTATCTGTATCTTGGCGCTGACTGGACGCTTCGTCTTAGGATAGTCCATGGCACCGAAATAAGATTTAGAATATATCAAAATCGCGGGGAACGAGGACATACCAGGCTCAAATGGTATTGTGGTAAAGATCGTCGATAAGACAATGGGATCGTCACTTCTTCGCCCTTTTCTCGTTTTCGGTCATGCGTTCCTTGACTAGCATGGTCACTAGCGGAACTGGGAGCGGTTTGTCGAACGGGAAGCGGATCGTGGCAGTGGTGGTATCATATGCTTTCAGTTCGTCTCTGTGCGCTGCCATGAGGGGCGGGCTCATCAGATGGAGACTGCAATGGTTCTTCGATGCAGAGAATCCGACCAGTGGTCCTTCGTGCATGAACGTCGGGATCCTGTAATAGATCGCCTCGGTAGCCTCTGGGTCAGCGACCTTGATCGTCTCGCGGAGCTTTTGGAGTGCGACCTTGGCGGCCTCAGGGAGCGCTGCGAGATATTCGTCAATATCTTTTGCTAGTATCTCCTTCCATGGGCTGACGCTAGAAGCTTCTTTTTTTATTGTCTCACTCCGTTGTAGTATCATCCATCTGGCTATTATTCGATATCGCCGCCAATTGTCTGAACCCGGTTCCACTCCACTTCCGATCCCATTCGCCTCCTGGACAGTATTGTAGTTACAGTAGCCATTGCTTCGATCTGGCATCGGCTGAATCGAAATCCGATATCGACATGGAAATGATCTGATGTTCAATGAAGGCCTGTCAAAAATATAAAGGAGACAGCATGAATATGGGGGATCCATAATCCAGCTATCGGTTCATGATCACTACTTTAGTGATGCTCTTCTAACTTCTTGATCCTAGACCACATTTAATATTAATGGGGAGAGGAGGCGGACCATGGGCAAAGTTAAGGATGTCAGATCGTTGATCTCATTGGGATATGATGGGTGTCCGGCATGCCCCATCGTTGATATTCGAGGCGACGGGCTTGACCATCTGAAGATTTTCTTTAGTGGTATGAAAATCTAGGAAAAGGGTTTTGAATTACCGGAATGACGGTCTCACATCTTTCCTGCTGCCTGCCATAGACCCATGGAGTCGCCTTCGCTGTCCTCGAAGTATGCAAAGAAGCCCATGGCTCCTGCCAGTGTCTTCTTCATCATAACCTTACCGCCATGCTTCTTCACGTTTTCCAGGGCTACATCGATCTCATCGACCTGAAGCGTGATGATAGGGTGTTTGGTCTTGCCCTCCCTTGGTACCATGCCTCCATTGATGGCACCCGGCTCCTTGGGCATGAATTTCTTATCCACCTTCGTGGTACCCACCGACTGGTACCCCATTATTGGGTCAGGGGGGGAACATTTCCCATCCGAACACGTCTGTGTAGAATTTCTTCGCCCTTTCCATGTCATCCACCGGGACCTCGAAGTGAACCACTCTGGCTTGCTTTGCCATAATTTAATCCTCGTTCATCGTCCTTTGAGCGAACGGTACATAATGATTTGTAGCCAGTTCGGACAAGGAATCGAAAGGAGACCGCGATATCGGCGATAAAAACCAGAATCGTTCGTGGCGAATAGGAAGATTCGACAGTATTCGCGGCCTTGCCTTATGCTCCATTTGTAGACCTGGCCTTGGTCCACAACACGACCAGGGCGAACGCTGTCACCATGCCCATTGACGAGATCGAGCCCCAGAACAGCCAGCCGTCGCTCAGATTATCATACAGAATGCCACCGACCAGTGTCGAACCGAACCATCCGAAGGACCCGATCAGACCGAATATCCCCAGGTACTTGCCGCGCTCGGTCTCGCTGGACATGCTGACTGTCAGGTCTATGGACACCGGAACAACGATCATCTCCCCTATCGTGATGATGATCATCGTCATCGCCAGCGAGATCCCGTCCGTGACCCCAGCGACAAAGAAATAACCTACGGCGTACAAGCCTGTGCCCAAGGTCATCGCCAGGTATTTGTCCCTCTTTCCCAGCGCCCTGGCCAGAGGCATCTGCAAAAACACTACCATCACCCCGTTCAACCCGAACACCAGACCGATGGTGAGCGTGTCGATGTGGATGCGTTCGTTCGCATATACAGTGAACGTGGTCCCGAACTGGCCGGACATCAGGAACATCGGGATACAGACGATGCAGAACGCCAGGAACAGGACCTTGACATTGCGAAGTTCCTTGACCAGTGTGAACCTTTCCTTCGCTGGTCCGGGCATGTACGATTCGGTCAGCATGAAAGCCACGATCAAACCTGCTACCATCGAGATCAGAGCCGAGACCAGGAAAGTGACGGAGTAGGAGAACACCAGCAGTATTCCACCTATCATCGGTCCGAACGCGAACCCCAGGTTCCAGGCCACACGCAACAATCCGTATGCCTCGAGGCGTCTTGCCGGTTCCACCACGTCTGCCACCATGGCGTTGTTGGCCGGGTCGAACACCCCTCCGAAGAACATGCTTAACGAAAGCACAAACGCCACAGCCAAAATGTTCGGCCAATAGGCCACCAGCGCTGCCAACAGCAGGAACGTGACGCATCGCAACATCATCGAGTAGGTCATTATGCCGAGACGGCCATACCGATCGGCCATTAGCCCTCCGGCCAGGTTTCCAGCGGCGCCGGCGATACCGGAAACGAGCAGCACTATTCCGACCACTACCATCGGGACGCCCAGGCCTTGGTACATGAACAGTGCCAGGAATGGCCCCACGATGCTGAACCCGATCCCGTCGATAAGACGTGACATGAAGAGGACCCAAACACGGTGGTCATATCCTTTGAAAACGAACTTCTTCACCGGATCGCCTCATTCCGGGTGTTCATCCTGATTGAAAATGGCATCGACCATTGGCCATCGTCACGGCTTTATTTATCCGCTGTGCCTGAATATCAAATGGAGGTTCAATCCTTCTGGCCAGATACTTTGGTATCTTCCAAGATTCATTCGTACGTGAGGGGCAAAAAATAGAGGGAAACAGGGAAAGTATGTTATAGCCATCGCCTCCCCTTCAAAGGTCAATTTCACCAGGATGGCCGAAATGAGAGGAACATTTGTAATAACGGGGAGATGGTGGACCCCCTCCAATCCGAATAAGACCGTCACCGGGGCAATGACCTTCGACCCTTCCAAAGGGGCAATATTGGAACTGGGCGGGTTGCTCAAAGAGAATGAGGTCTGCCCTATGCCATTCGAGATTGTGCTCGGAGAGACCGAGGAGGGAAAGGAGATAACCTTGGTGGGATCGAGCGGCACATGGTTGGGACATGCCTACAGCGTAGCCGACAACGGGGAGCATGATGTTCCAACATGTTCCTCTATGTGCGCGAACGTTCTCCTGATCGGGAAGCACTGTCCATCGACGAAAGGGATCCGTTTCCACGGCCTCATGATCGAACTGACCCATCTTTCTGAATGGGTGAGAGCCTCCCAAAAGGAAGGCGATAATCAATTTTCGCAGGACTCGGTGATGCTCGAATATGATATTGGTACCTCCGGAAAAGTGACCATTGAATCTGACATCGAGGGTTCCTGCTTCTTGACATTGGCCCTAAAAGACGAGGTTGACCTCGACCAGGGGATCGAATTGGTGCGCCGGCTTCGCAATCTGATGTCTTTGTTGATGCATAGGCCGATCCAGGAGATCCTGATCCGAGGGTTTCTGGGAACAGGCGAGAATGAACGAGGGCCAGGCCTTATGGTGGACATTTTCTATCCATCCTTTGCCCACGACAACAATGCGAGTCCATTGGAATTCGATGACATGCTCCTGCCATTTAAACGGACAAGGACTGAATTGGGCGACATTGTTGCTAGGTGGTTTTCGGCGAACGAGTCATTACCTCAGGTACTCGACCTCTATTTCGCCGCATCTCAAGGTATCGAGTTGTTCATTGAAACGCGGTTCTTGATGTATGTGCAAGCGATAGAGGCCTACCACCGAATTCGATATCGAAATTTTGAGGTCGATCCGGGAGAGCATACGAAGAGACTTGCAGATATCTTATCAAGCATCCCGGATGAGTACAAGGAATGGATGAGAAATGGACTGGAACATAGCAATGAGCCATCGCATGGACAACGGTTGAAGGAAATATATCGTGATGTTCGTCCTATCATGGACGAATTTGTGGAAGACCGAAAGCTGTTCATTTTCCGCGTCGTGAAGACAAGGAACTATCTGACCCATTCCGAGGGGGACGGGATGGTCTTCGAAGGGAACGATCTCGTTCTGGCCACAACACGCCTCAGGTTGATGCTGGAGCTCTGCTTGCTGAGGGAGACCGGGATAGGACCGGAGCGAATGAAGCAGGCAGTCTTCAATAACAGCATGTTCACCAAAATACGGGTTCGACCCGATGGCTCGCGATAGACAGGGAGATCGATCAACAGAAAATGGACTAGAATGTTCGTTCCCCTGGATCCCGACAGACATTCTCACTTCCCCTTCGGTAACCAGGTTCGAACCTGATCTGTTCTGATGAACTCCCGTTCTCCGTTATCTTGATGTCGGTGAGGGCTTAGGTCCAGCTGCAACTAATCGCCTTTCGAAATCATGATATGATTACAATACCTATTTTAGCCGTCATGAGGTCCTATTTCCTGACGACTGAACGTCTGGGCTTCTCAATCTGGAACGCGGAGGACCTGCCCAACGCCATGAAACTATGGGGCGATCCAGAAGTCACTAGGTACCTTGTCGCTGGCGGTAGGATGTCGCCAGATGGGGTCCGGGAACGGTTATGCCAGGAGATCGATAATCTCCGGAAACACAATGTTCAGTATTATCCCATCTTCTTGCGATCAAACGGAGAATTCGTAGGATGCTGCGGGTTGCGCCTCCATGGAGATGATCCACTCGCCCTGGAAATGGGCGTGCATTTGATCAAAGAACAATGGGGAAAGGGAATCGCCACCGAGGCTTGTACTGCAGTCATAGGGTATGCATTCGACAAGCTACACGTAGAATGGCTGTTCGCCGGCCACAATCCCCATAACCTGGTTTCGGCGAGATTGCTGGCACGCCTGGGATTTTGTTTTATGCAGGATGAGTATTATCCCCAGACAGGATTGATGCACCCTTCTTATCGTTTGGAAAGGTCCAGAGGTCAACCTTGATACGGACCCAGGTCTATTCTGCATAATGAGGTTCCGGATCAAGTTCGGATTGATCATCGCGGCTATCGTGGTGACTATGTTCATCGTTCTGCTAGCGGTCCTCTTCTCGTCCCCGCTGCTCAAGCCAGGGGCATCGCAATTGGATGCCGTAACTATGGTTTTATCGATACTCGGGCTGTTCGCCGTGGTTTTTGTTGCGATGATAGTTCTGGCCATGGTCATCTCGGCGGTCATATGGGGTCAATGGCTTGGTGATTTCAAGGAGCACCAGACGTCTGACCAGATCCTGGACGAGCGTTATGCGAAGGGCGATATCAGCTACTCCCAGTATATGATGCTCAAAAATAACATCGAGAATGCCAGAAGAAAATGATTCCGCTTGTGGTCTTTAGGATAATGATATTAGCCTACTATTGAGATGATCTTTCCCGAGGCATGGCCATCCTGGCTAATTTGATGGGCGGTCTTCGCCTCGTGAGTGGTGGCTCTCTATCAATCATGACCCTGATCTTTCCTGCATCATCCGATATTCGCTGATAGATCGCTCCGAACTTGAGATCGTTTCAAAGCCGATGGTCGAACCCATTGCCCTTGACCCTTACGTTCTGGATATTCTTCCTCAGCGCCTTGCCCAGCTTTATCATCTCTTCCTCGGTCGGTGACGGCTCTGAGATGTTCCCGAATGCGAGATCATAATTGCTCGACAGGAATTGAGTTAAGTGCATTTCGGTGGCCACATCCTTAAGGTCAATACCGATGCGTTCCACGCTCTGCTCATCATAGCGACCGGGTATTATTCTGAGTGTCGCGGTTACTTCTTTTCCTTTAATAAGCTCGATCACCCTTCTCATGTTTTCGAGATGAGCCTGGGCCTGTTCGATGTTGTAAGCGGTCAGATTAATAAGGGTGGTCGGATCGTCCAAAGGGACCTTGACCTCCAAGACGAACTTGTTGACATAAGGCAACGCCTCTTTTATGAAGTCGGAATCGCCTCCTGTCGTTTTCAGAACGATCTCCTTGCCAGCCCTCTTCAATGACTTGATCAATATCAGTAATTCCTTTTTTTGCAGCGCCGGCTCGGCCCCTCCGAGGAAAATGGTCATGGCGTTATAGTCGAGAAGAGTTTTTAACACTTGATCGACAGAATAATCCTTCTTCTCTCGGATCATATGCGTGCAATATTTACAGTGCATCGGGCAACCATAGAATTCCAAAGTTGTCGTTGGCTTGCTCTTATTGATAGTGATCAGGCGCATAGCATATATATCACGGCATGGGCAATATTACATCTTTCGGTATGGCTTCTACAATATCATTTGAAACAAGATCTTCCAGTTTAGATCATGAAACATTCTCGTGATCATCCCCCGTGGGTTGGCTTGGAAAGTGAGAGGAGAGTCAGGTGTTCTTCGGACATTCTCGACCTGATGAATTTGTGCTGATGACTGATTCCTCATCTCAAAGAGTGGCAAGAAGCACCGGTAGGGGATTTTCTATTCCTTCATGAAATTCATCTGGACCAGGCCGGAAGAATATACTTGGGTCTTGATATGTCGGAGCCTGTGGGTTTGCACATCGGGCCGGAAAAGCGGGATGCCATCCCCGAGGATGAACGGATGCACCGATATGACGAACTCATCAATCAATCCGGCCTTGAGGAAATGCCAAATTAATTCGGACCCACCAACCAGCCATATGTCGTTTCCCTCACTGGCCTTCAATTCCTCAACGAACTCATTTACAGGCTTATTTACAAACTCGACATTGTCGTCTCCTCCCATGACCGAACGGGAAAAGACGTAACACTCCTTTCCACGATATGGAAAATCTCCCATGCCAAGGAGTTGATCATACGTCCTCCTCCCCATTATTACGGAGTCGATCCCGGCGAGGAAATCAGAATAACCGTAATCCTGATCTGTGAACAGCCAACCGATGTCGCCGTCCTTTCCGGCAATGAACCCGTCCAGGCTGCTGGCGATGAAAAGAACGACCTTCCTTTCCTTTCCTTTCAATGCAATCACTCGCCCTTGTTTGGAAGTGGACGATATATGAAAGATTGCAGCCAAAACGGTAGATCTTTCATAACTTGATCAGCCTCTCCAATTGTTTTTCATCCATCTCAAGGAACCCGAGCCGCACCAGGTCCGGGGAGAACGTCCTCCAGTTCGTGTTCTTGACGAATACTTTGCGGAACAAAGGGACCGCCTCTTCGAAACGCCCTATGTTGGTCAATGTGACCGCATGCCAAAACATCATCTCCTCGTTATCCGGGAATAGACCCTCAGCTTCCGAGTAGCGAGACATCGCCGTTTCCATCCGGCCCTCCTCCAGCTCGCGGTCCGCGTCGTTCATGAGCTCATACGCCCTGTGAACACTGAGCAGCCGCCTCAATTCCTTGAGCGGTTCCCGGTGGTCATCCACCCGCAGATCCACCTTCCGGTCCTTCCACACCCTGCCCGACGGAGTTCCAGATAATACCAGCAGAGCAGCTGATTGCTTACCCCGAAAATCCCCACCAGCCGCCTGGGCAGCATCAAGTGCCACCAGCATGCGCACGGCCAAGTCCCCTTCCGCCGACCGGAACGCTTTCGACATCGCCGGACAGACCTTATCTTTCAGCATCATGTTCGATTGGACCGAGTATGTGTCGCCGACCAAATGGCCTGCGAAGGGCACGCATCTTCTGCCGGTATAACCGGCTGCCTCCCCCCTCGAGTTCATCACTGCCAGCTGCCTTACATCCCTCCCTTCGTCCTGACCGGTCATCTGATCGATGACGTTGTGCGGTAGAACGCCGTCCTTGAGAAGGACTAGCCCTTCTGGCCCATAGGCCGGATTTGTGAACGACTGGGTGGCGACCATGCCTACCCCAGCCTCACCCCAAAGGACCACCGTGCCGACGGAGAACCAATGTGAATGGACAGCCCCTCCTATCTCCCCAGTCTCGGGATCATAGGCGAGAATCGAGAAGGTATGAGCGAACGGGGCCCTTCCCAAGAATGGAAATGGAGAATCACTAGTCATATGGATGCGAACGAGGTCCGTAGATTAGAAATCTGCCTGAATGAACATCCCGGATCAGTACCGAAGATTCCGGCTCCGCAGTATCAATAGTGGAAATATTACACCGGCGACCATCGCTGCCGCGATGAACAACGTCTGAAGTCCCATATGGACCATATCGAACAATTCGACATTGGTGACGGATGCACCGTGCTGCTCCATGGCGAAAACGCCTTCGATGAACTTGACCCCGAAATATCCCGGTATCATCGTCAGAGCGGCGGAGACCGCAATCACGATCTCCGGGACCCTGAACCTCTGGGCGAACAGCAATGCGATCACGGTGATGAGCATGACCGAGACCAGCGTAGCCAACGCGATTTCGACACCATTATGTACCAATATCAAACGGGAGGCGCGTCCGACGGCGCCGCAGACTGCGCATGCCAGGAGTGGGTAGCGCGGAGTATGGAACAACGCCCCGAAACCGAACGCCGCCAC
This sequence comes from Methanomassiliicoccales archaeon, assembly GCA_050014375.1. Taxonomy (GTDB): domain Archaea; phylum Thermoplasmatota; class Thermoplasmata; order Methanomassiliicoccales; family UBA472; genus DASXVU01. The sequence continues at coordinate 8,668 of JBEKDM010000005.1, forward strand.
TGCCCCCATAAACGCGTCATAGGCAATATCCCCTGGCCATGACCATACCGGCACAAGCGGCCCTTGAGATGGGATGGGAAATATCGCCAAGGCGGCCGTTATACCGAACGCTATGATCGCCAGGGTCACGACGACCATGATGAGCCTGGACAGGCCGACCAGGTTGTGATTCCTTACGATCTCGATGCCTCCATTGATGAGCTGCACCCCAGGAATGAGGAAAATAACCGAAACGATCAAGGCCACATCGGTGGAGTTGGTGATGCCCGTTCTTGCCAACATGCAGGCGGAAATTGCCCCGATCAATGTGGCAACGAGCACGTTCACGTAATAATTCCACCCTTGCCTTCCCATCATCCTGAACACCAGGAAGGAGAGCGCAGTTGCCGGCAACACCACCAAAACGGAAGAGATGTCGCCTCCGTTCAACAGGCCAAACGCGGCCATGGCTATGGCGGTCACCACCATCATGATCAAGACGCCCTTTGAGCCTCGATCCCGGTTCATTCGGTCAAGTTCCGTCTTGATCTTTACATGGGTCAACTCCGGTGTCAGCGAATGGAGCAGGGAACTGATCTCCGAAACGATACCGTTATCAATGACACCAGTCGATGGAATGGTATCGATCTTTGTCCGATATTCGGCCCCGGTGACCGTGGTGACCAAAATGGCGTCTGGATTGACCACAATGCGCACGTCTAGTCCTCCGAGGTGATGGTTAAGGACCTGCATGGAGTCGATGATCCGTTGCGCCGATGCTCCAAAACGATAAAGGGTCTGGCCGAGGTACAGCAGGAGATCGACGGTCTCGTCCGGAGGGGCAACGCAAATACCGCTGATTTCTTCGGAGATCTTCAAGGATTCACCCTTTTTGTCGTGTGCTTTTCCGAACAAATATGGATACCTCGCGCGATCAATGAATAACCCTCCCCCGGTTGATATAGAGTTCGCTACCTAAGTGAAGGATCGTTGGACCACTATATTCCAGGGCCGGACACGACATAAACCATACCCTGGCCAGAAGTCTCAACGATAAGCTATAATATCCCACCAAATTAATAGGGGTAGCGCGGGGGTTAAAATTTCGGGGATCTTGGGGAAAGACCTATGGAGGACCCCCGCGCCGTTTCCACCTAATTTCTTCTCATTAATAACGCTTAGCATTTGACAATCGATATGTTGCTAATATTTTTTGTCAAAGTTATCACGAATGCCCACTAATTCTGCTATTCACTGACACGAATGTACAAATCAGCTGCAACAACTGAAACTGTCGACGGAGATGGTGCCCGATCGAAGATGTAGCTTAATTGAAAACGCGGCCATATGGGAGCTGGACCCGCCTTCATGGTCGTCGAGGAACCATCGATTCTGTGAAAGCCTTGATTTCAAGAAGACAAGGGAAACTGATGAGGGAGGGCAATATTTCAAGCCGTTCCACTATGAGAGAAGGATCTAAGAGAGCATGAAGACCGAAAAATCCTGTCTCACTTGGACCCATATGAACGGACGTGCTTCCAGGAATCATCGAGCGGGCCGTTACCATCATAGATCGTCATATCAGTCCGGCCATGGACAGCTCGGTCCTCTCCCACCGGGCAGACCTTGATGCACACTCCGCAAGGTGATATCCCGCGCCTGCTCAGGCTGAGGTTATGGCCAGTGCAGCGACCCTTGTCGATGATATGTTCGGGATAGTCCCCTGCCTCGATGGCGCTTACGGGACAATGCTCGACGCACCGCATGCAGTGGACGCAGAGATTCTCTTTCATCACGCCATCTGGCTCCATCCCTACGTTGGTCAGGATCGATGCGAACCTCACCCTAGGCCCGAAGCGCTTCGTCAACAGGGTGTTGTTTACTCCGAACATGCCCAGTCCGGCTAAGTAAGCGGCATGGCGATGCGAAAATGCGGCAATCGGCCTTTCTCGCAATACATCAAGACTAGCATAACCATCGCGGGTGATGCAGACCGCCGAATGACCATCGTTCTCCAGGAAAAGTGCGATTCTGTAGGTATATTGGTCCAGCAGCCCGTTTATGGTCTTATACAGCTCGTGATAAAGAACGGACGGCGTCGTCTCCAGGATCGGCAGGGTGACCGGCAATCCGATGACAATGACCGTCCTTGTACCCGGCATCACGTTCTGCGGAAAAAAATCCGGAGGCATCCAATTACTGAAGGGCGGATCTTCCCAGCGGTCGGTGGAAGCAAAACCGATCAGTGGGATTCCCATCCCTTTCGCCAACAGACCGATCCTTGCCTTCAGTTCATCGTTCATGTACCCACCTTTTCGATTGACTTTTAACACAAGTAAGGATTCGCCTTCGATATGTAGAATTGCCCAGGGATGCCCTGTTTTAGCAACCGATCTCAATGGCTTGAAAATGCATGATCGTCCAAACAATATATGTGTCAGGCATTGGGTCAGTCCCGCGGCTCCCAGTTCGCGTCCTGCCAATCGTTGCCTACCCGTTCCCGGCACTCTGCGATGATAGCGTTGACCTGCTTGTCGTGCCGGACCTCCTGAGCGATATCGGTGAGCAGTTCGTTCGTATAACGCCTGTGACAGGCCGGGCAGAGCGTCTTGAGGTTCCCCGGGTGGTCCGAACCGCCTCTGGAACGGGGGATAATATGATGGACCTCGAGCGATTCATAGCGGGTCCCGCCCTTACCGTGCCTAAGCGTCGGGTCGTAGACCTTGATACGGCCGCGCTCGAAGTTCACCCCGCAATCCTGGCAGATGTACTTGTCGCGCCGCAGGACTGCCGACTTGATCTTGGGCCAAAGTACCCTTCGTACCAGATCGGTCGTTCCATCGGCATAAGGCAATTGCTTGGTGCCGGTGATATAGAACTTGCGCAACTCGGGGAAATCGGTCCTCATCTGCTTCAGCGCCTGCTTGGTCGCGGACCATGCCTCACAGATCATTTTGGAATTCGAGTCCGGTCTATGACGGTGACCGCAATGCGGGCATGGGATCATGGCCTTTTTTATGGACTTGCCAGAACTGGTGGAGCGAAACGGACAGACCAGGGCTAGTTCTGGACCGCAAAGAATGGGCCTGGTTTCGTCGGCCCCATGAAATATGAGCGCAGGAATGGCGTTCTCGATGTCTGCCATACGTCTGCTCTTCATGACACAATAACTGCTCTCGGTGCCCGTCAGGCGAAAATGACAGACCGGTCCGGATCGTTCCATTCTTTCATCACGGAAGATGCTGGATGACCTAATAACATTTTTCCCGGAAGTATCATCGGCAATGATGGCAACGATTATCTACCATCGAAATCCCTAGCTTAGATCGCTATGGTGGCAACGAACGACTGGGACTGGCAGTTATATCCGGAAACCGAGACGTTCCTTTCCGGGTTAGTTCGATCGTTCCTGAAAAGGAATGGGCATGCCAATATCGTCCGCCAAGAGATAGAGGACACCAGTTCCACCCGCTTCATCGATTGGGTGGACAGTATGGAGGTCCCAGATGGTATAGTGACCGGTCAGGACCTTCAGCGGCTCGGATATGTCAGGGAGCCGAAGATCAGTGCGGCGGGGGATGTTTACGTTCATCCTGGCGCGTTCTTTCCTATCGTGCTGAATACCGACAAAATACACCGACTCTCCCTTGAAGTGGAAGACCTGGAACGATTCCTGGCGATGAACCGACTTAGCCATAAGAAGATACAAGGGGAACAGAACGCTCCCTTGCGATCGGTCGTGCTGAACCGGGAAAACGAACATTCCTTCTGTGTGGTCGAGAGGCACGGTAGCAGATCGTTCGACGTGGACCCGATATCGGATGTGAAGGAGTACACGACCGCGCTGAACATGTTGTCGAACCGGAAGAGGGCGTTCGGGGATGACATGAACGGTGTGGAGGATCTGAGGGACAAGATCGACACCCTCACCGACACCTTGGAACGGCCACGAGTGGCGGATGCTTTCTTCCGCACCGAGCGGAATTACTGGCAATCGAAGAACCGAGCTGGCCTAGTCCAATTCAAGCGACAGGAATTGATGGGACTAGGTTGGGGAAACCACGACCATCACACGTTCCGATGTTCCAGGGTGAACTTCGGAAACGTCATCAAAATCTTTGAGGAAATGGGATTGACCCGACGCGAACGTTTCTTCGCCGGGGCTGAGGCTGGTTGGGGGGCGCAGGTCATGGAACAATCCGATTCCGGCCTGGTGGTCTTTGCCGATGTGGACCTGGGCCCGAACGAAGGACAGATCGACTTTGTGAACCAGAAGCTCGAGCCATTGGAAAAACTGGGCACGGTAGGGTTGTGGGTCGGCCTGCACGGAGAAAGCGTCCTGGACTCAGGAATGCATCATTTGGCGGCGGGATCGGATTTCAAGGGAATGCGGGAGGGCCTGAAGGCCATGGAGGTCGTCTCCATGAACCCATTCTCGGATTTCGATTTCCTCAAGCAGTCCTTCACTGAGGCTGAGCGCTGGGTCCCGCCCAAGGACCGGGTAAATCGGCTGTTGGAGGCTCGTCTCATCCTTGAAAAACAGGCATCTAGGTTCCTCGAACACGGAGCGGTGGGAAGTCATCTGGAGATCATCCAGAGGAATCTCGGCTTCAAGGGTTTCAACCAGAGTTCTGTGAGCGCCATCATCCGGATGACCGACCCCATCAAAGGGTCTGAGATCGGGGGATAGGGGAAGGACGATGAAAGGTGCTTTGTCGATCAAGGGAAAGGTGATAACGGACGAAAGGCAACTGGAGAGATATGGCAGCGACCTCAGCCATTACTATATGCGGCCCGGGCTCGTGGCCATCCCATTGGACGAGCACGATGTCCTGGACGCGGTCAATTTCGCCGCAGACTCCGGGATCACGATAACTCCCAGGGGCGCCGGCTCCAATCTGTCTGGCTCGGCCGTCGGCGAGGGTCTGGTCATCCTGACCCGGGAGATGGATCATTTCATCGGAAAGGACGGGAGCATCTATGCCTGTCAGTCAGGGATGGTGTTCAACGAACTGGACAAGCAGGCCAGGACAGACGGTTTCTTCATCCCCTATGATCCGAGCTCGAGGGCGTTCTGCACCATCGGCGGGAATGTCGGGACCAGGGCGAGCGGCATACGTTCGTTGAAATACGGCAGCACGGACAATTGTCTCGATTCGATCCGCTTCGTCAATCCGTTATTCGGACTGGTCGATACGGCCAAGGAGCTCCCGCACGAACTGAAACTGGCGCTGGACGACATTTCCGCTCGTTTTCGCGAGGACGAAGAAATGGTTTTATTGCTGGAGAGCCGCGCCGGCCTAAAATCCAGCAGCGGGTACAACCTGGGGGCATTCCTGGAGGAGAAGGACGCTAATCGGGTCACCACCCACCTGATGGTGGGCTCGGTGGGAACGCTCGCCGTTTTCACAGAGATCCGCCTCAAGCTGAGACCGGTGCACAAGGAGAAGGTCCTTTATCTCTCATTCTTCGATTCATTGCCTGACGCTGTTCGAAAGATGCTTCCGGCCAGGGCTTTCGGGCCCTCAGCTTTTGAGTTGCTAGACTCGTTCGGTGTCAATAATATGTCCATTTTGGTTCCGGCACCTCCCGAGGCGAAGGCGGTGATCATGCTTGAGTTCGACGAGGCCTTGGATGAGGCAGGATCGAAGATGACGACGTTGCTGAAGAGCACGGGCAGCAAGAACATGGTCTTCCGGGACCAGGCGCTCATCGAGAAGATATGGGCGGTCAGGGAGAGCAACCTGTTGCGGCTCAAGCATGCGCTGGAGCGGCCGGAGCTCAAGTTTCTGTCGTTCATCGATGACCTGGCGGTGCACCCAGAGCGGTTGCCTGACCTTATCGAAAAGCTGGACTCGATCTTCCGGGATGAGAGGGTGCAGGTGATCATGTACGGCCACGTCGGCGAGGGGAATTTGCACGTACGCCCATATATCCACAGGGAAGGGTGGGAGGAGCTCACGAAACGATTGGCCGACAAATGTTTCCGGGCCGTTCTGGAGAACGACGGAACTATCACCGGCGAGCATGGCATGGGCCGGAACCGGTCGAAGTACCTGTGCGAGGAGTGGGGGAAGAGGGCATGTGCCTATTTCCAGGAGATCAAGCAGATGTTCGATCCGGAGGGCCTGTTGAATCCGGGAGTGGTGTTCACGGAGAGCGACCTGACCGAACATCTTCGGTTCTAGTTCAGATGCCACGGCTCGCTCCCATCTTACCGAGATTCGTCTCGTAGATGTTTTCGGCCCAAGGGCATTATCAAACCGCGACACTTACGAGCGAACCTTATTAACCGCCGAAAATCTTCGAACGATATCGGAGCAAACGGCATTGCCACTTTCTGACCTAATCAAAAGCCGGGCCAAGACCATTTTCTTGGTGCTCATCATCGCCGGTATAACGGTGACGGTCTCTTCTCTGGCAATGGCATTCACCGTCAATCCCGGCAACGCCATAGACCTCTATGCGGTGGAATCGGCGGGCATGAGCGTGGGCATTGTGATGCTTTGTTTAGGAATCATCCTCATGAAGAACGGCGAGGATATCCTCGGGACAGACATCGCCGAACTGGAGAAGCAAAGGATGCATGACGACATGCATGACCAGGTCATGTCGGAGATGCGCCTCTCACAAAAGGATCTGGAGATCCAGAAAACGGTGCAAGAGAAGGACGACGAACTGTTCAAGTAACGGTCGCATCCAGACAAAACTTTTTAAATAGCCGTGCAATGGCAGCGGTATGATCATCCGGGCCGATTCCATCTCTCGCGCTTTCAACGCCAAGGAAGTGCTGCGTTCGGCCACTTTGCAGATCAACGAGGGCGACCGGGTCGGGCTCGTGGGAAGGAACGGGGCCGGCAAGACCACACTTCTGAAGATCCTTATGGGAGAGCTCAAACCGGACACCGGCGAGATCTCCATCCGGGCGAAGAAGATGTGCTACCTGTCGCAGTTCGCTCAGGAAGGCGGGCCAGATAAGGTAGAAGACCTCCTGAACAGTACCTCCACTTCGACCAAGCAAGAGAAGAGGATGGCCGAGCTGGAGAGGATGATGGTCGACGGTCCGGAGAGCGGTGGTATGGACTGGGACTCCCTCATGGAGGAGTACAACTCCCTTCACGAGGAGATGGCCAAGTCCGCCTCGAAAGGTTCCGGGGCCAAGACCAAGGAGGCTCTCGTTTCCGTAGGCCTGGAGCACATGACCGAAGGTCTCATGTCGGAGATGAGCGGGGGCGAGCGTACCAAGGCCCGTATCGCCCAGATATTGATGCAGGCCGAGGATGCGGACCTGATCATCCTGGATGAGCCGACCAGCCATCTTGACATCGATACCGTCGAGTGGCTCGAGGAATATCTCATGAACATCGGTTCGGGACTGCTCATCGTGTCCCACGATCGCTATTTCATGGACCGGGTGGCCAACCAGATCGTCGAGCTCGAAGAGGGTGTGACCAATCAATATTCAGGTAATTACTCGCAGTTCGTGGAGAAGAAGGAACTGGAGTACGAACGTCTCAAGATGGCGGCTGAGAAGTACAACGTGGAGAAGGAACGCCTGGAGAAGATGGCGGAGCAGCAGCATGCCCGACTGTGGTTCTCTTCTACGCATAAGACCACGCTCAAGAGAGTGGAGCGGATGGACAAGGTGGAGCCACCACGCGAGGAGCGCGACATCAAGATGAGGATCGAGAGCGCCAGCCGGGGAGGCCGGGAGGCCATCCGGGCCAAGAATGTGACCGTCGAGCTGGGGGGCAGGAACATCATCGACGGACTGGACCTGGATGTGGAGGTGGGAGACAAGGTTGGTATCATCGGGCCGAATGGATGCGGGAAGACGACGCTTCTACGGGCGGTGCTCGGCGAGATCGATCACTCGGGCGAACTATGGGTAGCGCCAGGGGCCAAGATCGGATACTTCGCCCAGGGGCACGACCATCTGAACCCCGATATCAGCGCAGAGCAGCAACTGTTGCTGGACCTTGGTCCAGATGAGCGGCTCAAGGCAAGGAGCCTCCTGGCCAGGCAGATGATCACCGGGTTCGACGCCAACCGGCCGATCCGCACGCTCTCTGGAGGGGAGAGGGCCAAGGTCGCATTGGCATCGCTGATCGCGGAACGCCGAAACCTGCTGGTTCTGGACGAGCCAACGAACTATCTGGACATACCGTCAAAGAACGCGGTCGAGTCAGCCTTGGCTGATTATACCGGCACCATGGTCGTTGTTACTCATGACCGTTACTTCCTGGACGCGGTGTGCAATAAGATATGTGAGATGCGGGACGGCAAGGCCAAGGTGTTCCCGGGAACATACACCGAGATGAAGGGCTCGAAGTCGTTCCATGAGGTTGTGGTGGAGGAGGCAGGATTCTATAAGGTAGTGTCCTCGTTCACCGAATGGACCACCAAGAGGAGCTTCAAGCCCGGTGATAAGGTCTCGGTTGCCCCAAGCGAGATGCCACTGTTCAAGTGGGCGTTTGACAATGGAAAGCTGAAGAAGGTAGCAGGCATGGAGAAGAAAAAGGTCCAGCTGTAATTTTTCAATGAACTGACCCGAGTGAATACTTTTATTATATCAAGATGATATATCTCCGCAGGGGAAAAGACCACAGGCATGGTCTTAATCTCAAAACAGCAAATGGGATAGTACGCTTAAAATAGGGAGAAATTGGTTGATTCAAGGAAGGTTCGGGAAGACCTTCGGGTCCGGGAACAAGATGTTCGACATACTGGTCGTAGACGATGAGGAAGGCATTCTCGAGGCGACCAAAGATTATCTCGACCTGACCGGAACTTTTAGGATTGACACGGCCACCTCTGCCAAGGAGGGGCTGAGACTTATCAGTCGCAAGCAATACGACGTGATCGTTTCGGACTATCAGATGTCCGAGATGAACGGCATCGAATTCCTCAAGACGCTGAGGAATGCAGGTGACCGGGTCCCTTTTATCCTATTCACCGGCCATAGCCATAAGGAGGTGGCCCTGGAGGCACTGAACTGCGGGGCCAACTTCCTTGTCATCAAGGGCGGGGATGGGAACGACTCCAGCATGGCCGAGCTCATGATGGCCGTCAAGGCCATGACGGAGAGGCGCATGGAGGAGATCGCGCTCAGGCGCAGCCTGGAACGCTTCAAACGCATCTATGGTGACCTGCCGGTGGGCATTGAGATATTCGACAAGGACGGAGTCCTATCAGATCTGAACGACGCCGCAATGGCAATACTGGGAACGTCCGACCCGAACCAGATCAAAGGGCTGAACATCTTCCGCGATATGGAGCTGTCGGACGAGGCGAAGCGCCGGATCAGACGGGGCGAATCGATAATCCATAGCTCAACGATCGACCTCGACGTCTTGAAAAGCGAACATGGAGTGCAATCGGAAAAGTCCGGTCTCATTTACGTCGAACGGATGATAACGCCACTGGCCGGTCCTGGCCCTTCCACTGACGGGTTCTTCATGCAGATCCGGGAGATCACCGAGAAGAAACATGAGGAGGCCCAGCTGCAATATCAGGCCTATCTCATGGAGAACGTTCACGACGCGATCATCGCCACCGATAGCGACCATGCCATCAATTCCTGGAATGCGGCCGCAGAACGGTTGTACGGATGGAGATCTGAGGAGGTCCTGGGCAAGAGCGCCAGAGAGGTCCTGCGCACCCGCCGGCCTAAGGAATCGACGGAAGAGACATTCTCAAACTTGGAATCGGCCGGGAGCATGGTCGGAGAAGTGCTCCAGACCCGCAAGGACGGTATGGAAATCGATATGGATATGACGGTCATCGCCCTCAAGAACCGACACGCCCGGGTGACCGGATATGTCGGAGTGTTCAGGGACATCGCTGAGAGGGTCAAGGCGCGCAATGACAGAGAGCGCTCTTTCTCATTATTGAAGGCAACCCTGGAATCGACCGCTGACGGCATACTCGTGACCGATATCGACGGAAGAATGACCGCCCACAACGACAAGTTCCTGGAGATGTGGGACATTCCGTCCGAAATGGTCACGGAGTGGAAAGGGCTGGACATGCTGGGCATGGCGGTCCGGCAGGTGCGGGACCCGGTCGGCTTCACAGCGGTGATGGACCGATTGAAACAACAGAACAATCATATCAGCAACGATGACGTCGAGTTGCTGGATGGTCGGATCTTTGAACGCTACTCACGTCCACAGAAGCTCGGGGAAAAGGTGGTAGGCAGGGTCTGGAGCTTCCGTGACGTTACCAAGAGGAGGAGGGCGGAAGAAAGGTTACGGGACTCGGAAGAGATGCTCCGTTCGATCCTGACCTACTCCCCCGATGCCATCAACCTGATCGATATGGATGGGACCATAGTCGAATGCAATCCTAAAGCCCTGGAACTGACGGGCTTGACCTGCAAGGACGAGATCATCGGCCACAATATGCTCGAGGCCATTTCCCCCGATGAGAGGGAATGCATGATGGAGAACATCAAAGAGCTGATCGCCGCAGGTAATGCCAACCGGTTCGAGTACACCCTGGTGAAGACGAACGGCCAGCCCTATTTCGCCGAAGTGACGTCATGGGCGGTCAAGGACAAGATGGGAGAGCCTGCCCTGCTGGTCTCAATGACCAAGGACATCACCGACCGGAAGAAGGCTGAGGAAGAACTCAAGAAGAGCCAGGATAGATTGCTCGCGGCGCAGCGCATCGCGCACTTCGGATATTGGGAGTATGACCTGTTCTGTGACAAGCTGTACATGTCTGACGAGGTCTTCGAGATATTGGGATACTCGCCGCAGTCATTCGAGGCCACATTAACAAAGTTCATCCAGCATGTCCATCCGGAGGAGAGGGCCCTCGTCCAGGGTGTCTTCCAGGAATCGGCCAACAATATCAGGGAGATCGATGCTGAGTTCCGCGCATTGAAGGCTGACGGCACTGAGATCTGGCTATATGACCGGTCCAAGCCTGTCCTGGACACGTATGGCCGTCCCAAGATGCTCATCGGCACGCTGCAAGACACCACTGAGCGCAAGAACATTGAATCCAAGATCCAGCTCTCGAACCGCAAACTGAACCTTCTCGGTGCGGTGACCCGCCACGACGTCCTGAACATGCTCACCGTGCTCATGGGCAACGTCGAACTGGCATCCACGATAGCGACCGATGATCGGACCAAGAAATACCTGACCCGTTCGAAGGAAGCGGCCCTGGTGATACAGAAGCAGATGGAGTATACCCGCTCATACGAAGCACTCGGCACGAAAGGTTCGGACTGGATCAACGTGAGCAAGGTCCTGAGGTTCAACATGCCACACCTGAACCTGAACGGTACCAGGGTCAACATGGAGATCGGAGATCTGGAGCTCTTCGCGGATAAGATGCTTGACAAAGCGCTCAGCAACCTGATGGAGAACGCGGTCCGCCATGGAGAGAAGGTGAAGAACATCAATATCCGGTTCCAGGAGGACGGCTGCGACCTGAAACTGTTCGTCGAGGACGACGGGATCGGAATCGCTGAAGAGGAGAAAGAGATGATCTTCCGCCGCGGTTATGGCAAGCATACTGGCCTGGGCCTCAATCTTACCCGGGAGATACTTGGGATCACGGGCATGTCGATCAAGGAAGTGGGTCTGCCCGGGGAAGGCGCACGCTTTGAGATCTGTGTGCCGAGCGGCAAGTACCGTATTCACGGGGCCGAAATGTCCGAAAGCCCGACCGAATTGATGGAAAGGTCGGGTCGGTCCTCCGGATTCTAGGACCGTCCGTTCTAGGGCAGCGATACCGTTCCGGCAATACGCAGCTTCCCACCTTCCAGCTGGGTCAGCACCGCCCTCGAGCCGGGTGGGTGGATCAGGCCCTTTTCCAGCGACAGCGTCAGGATGGGTTTCTTCCAGTCGTTCCCATTATCCACTCCCACGACCCTGGCGGGCACGAATTGCATCCAATGGCAGACATGGAGCACCATGCCTTCCTTGATCGATGACGGCCAGTACTTGATCAGTTCGGCCTGAACTTTTAGTGTCGTCTCCACCTTGATGGAATCGTCATTGGTGAGTACATAGCCGCGGTCCAGTTCCTCCGCATCGATGCCTTTCAGGGCAAGTCCGACCCTATCGCCCCGGAAAGCCACATCGAAATCATCGTCGTGTTTCTGGATGGATCTCACCAACGCCGACTTCACCGTCGGGAGCACCTTGAGGGTTTCATGCTTCTTCACGCCTCCAGTGGCCACGTAGCCGAGGATGACCGTGCCCACTCCCTTAACATTGAAATGATGGTCGATGGGAATGGCCCCGACCTTGGTCTGGGAGGCGTCCGGCTGCAGCTTTGCCGCCATGCCCATCAACATCTCCCTGATCTCCACTGGGTTGTTCTCGATGAACTGATACTTCTCCAATTTGGTACCTTTGATGAACGGTGCGATCTTGTCCGGGGTGATGTAATTCCGCAAGATGAAGAAACCCTGCTCAACACCGGCGCAGTCAAGCATCAATATACACTCGCCCAATTGGGCATTGATCTCGTCGACCACGACCAGCGCGACGTTCGCCATCGAGACTGAATAGAACAGCGGGGCGATGCGCTCCGGGTATTTCGTGGGCTCGATCAGTGTGACCGTGTCTTGGTCCTTCTTCATGTCGTAGAGAGTGATGTCAGTGGAAGTCCCCTTCTTGGCCAGGTCCTTGGCGTAATCGATCGGCCCGATCATCGCAACATTGAGGTTTCCCATGCTGGCGAATATGACACGACAGGTTTAAGGGTTTTCGCCCGACCTTTCGTCAGGACTCTGTCCAGTGGCATTGAGACCGGGAGACAATGTTCTCAGAAACCTCTGTCTGCTGGATGTCGTTTGATGACTTTGGAGCAGTCGAGTTTATGATTCAAAAGGTCTATTGATATCTCACTGGCGGTGAATAACCTGTTGGAAGAGGTCGACCTTGACAAGAAACTGGATGACAAGGATTTCTCCAGACAGATGGAAGACTTGACCCCAAAGATGGGAGAGCTGCAACGTCTGGCAAGAGACGTGAATAAACCGATCATGGTTGTCTTCGAAGGGTGGGACACCACCTGCATGAGCGATGCCATTAATGACTATATCAGGTGCCTGGATCCCCGTGGGTTTGATCTGTATTCCATCGGCAACCCGACGGAAGAGGAATCTGCCAGACCTTTCATGTGGCGCTTCTTCGTGAGGACGCCGGAAAAAGGAAGGTTCGCCATTTTCGACCGGTCGTGGTACTCCCGCACCCTTGCGGAAAGGGTCGAAGGCAAGAAGGGAGGTAATGTTCCGCTCAGGACGCTGGAAGAGATCAATGACTTCGAGAGGCAGTTGTCCGCGGACCATTGCACCATCATCAAGTTCTTCTTGCATATGAGCAAGAAAGAGCACCGCAAACGCCTCGAAAAGTCGGAGAAGGGAAATGGTAAGAGGTGCATCATCTCGAATGATGGACTGGACCATCACAAGGAATATGAGAAGTACCTTCCGGTGGTCGAGGACATCCTGTCGAAAACGAACAAGCCGAACGCTCCGTGGACGATCGTAGAGGCAGAAGATGACAACTACGCGCTGGTGCGGATCATATCCACGAGCATCGACATCATCAAGACTGCGGTGGAAAGGAAGAACGGCAATGGTTGGGCCCCATTGCCGAACGAGACCAGATACCCGCTCGGAACAACGACGTTGAATAACCTGGACCTGTCGGTATCGATCGATGTCGACGAGTATAAGGTGGTGCTGAAAAAGCTACAGGAGAGGTTGGGTGAACTCCAATGCCGGTTGTTCAAGGAGAAGATACCACTTGTTATTGCATTGGAAGGGTGGGACGCAGCCGGCAAGGGCGGGAACATACTGCGCCTCACGGACAACCTCGACCCTCGGGGATATCAGGTGGTACCAATTTCCGCCCCCAACGATACCGATCTCAGACATCACTACCTGTGGCGTTTCTACAAGAAGTTCCCAGAGGCAGGACATGTGGCCATCTACGACCGGACCTGGTATGGAAGGGTATTGGTGGAACGAGTGGAGAACATCACCCAGCCCGCGGATTGGAGGAGGGCATACACCGAGATCAATCAGACCGAAGAGATGCTCGCCGACGCCGGCTCCGTTCTGGTAAAAATATGGCTCCAGATCGACAAGGAAACCCAGTTGAAACGCTTCCAAGAAAGGGAGATGGACGAGCAGAAGAAATGGAAGATCACCCCGGACGACTGGAGAAACCGTGATAAATGGGACCAATACGAGCTTGCCGTGGAAGAGATGCTGATGAGGACATCCACCAGGAAAGCGCCTTGGACCGTGGTGGAATCCAACGACAAGTACTTCTCGAGGGTAAAAGTGCTGAGGACGGTCATCGAAGCCGTCGAGAAAAAGTTGGACTGATGTATACCAAGAGTATGAAATGGCCTAAGAGATCAGCATATGGTGGTACCCGAACAACAGCTGAAGATTCAAAACGACGACGAGTTTTATTTGGCTCAGCCGATCCGATTGTCGCCCCAACTAATGTTCGCCTAGGAACCGCAAGTATATCATACAGATGTCATGTTAGTGGGACATGGCGCACAGCCCCGGCATCATGCTAGACAGTCAAGTGAAAGGAAGATTCAGACCGGTATATTGTCAAGAGAAGCGGGATATCTGCCGGACCAAGAAGTGCCAATCCTACGACGCGCACAAGCAGAAGTGCTTGCTTCTGAACATCGAGTTGAATTGATCGCCGAAACCAACGTGTCCTTATTCTGTCCGCAGTCAATTCCATACTGGAATGCACTCGGTCTCGACCCTTCCATGACCATTTCATCCCAGAAGAGCAGGTCATCTAAGAAAATCGTGGTAAGGGAAATAAAGTTCTATAACTGACCAGAATTCAGGCGCTTATTAGGGGATGGGAATATCTTAGGGTTCCATCGCAGACGAGGGGAACGGAACCATACGGTAAATGATCTAAGAGCATTCAAACTGGTCGTCCTGCTCGGCATGATTTCACTTTTCATCGACATGACCGGTGATGGCTACTACAGCATAGCTGGCCCGTTCCTCGGCACGTTGGGGGCGAGCGCGGCCGTCATCGCGATAATCGTGGGAATCGGGGGGCTGGTGGCCTACACCCCACGCCTGGCCTCGGGCTGGTACTGTGACCACACCGGACACTACTGGAACATAATGATAGCAGGCCTGGTCATCAACTTCCTCGCCGTGCCCGTACTTGCTCTCGCCGGACATTGGGAGCTGGCGTTCGGGGTCATTGTCTTCGACCGTATGGGCAAGGCCCTTCGATCCCCTGCCAGGGATGCGATCATCTCCCATGCGGCCAAGGGTATGGGCGGGGCTGGCCGGGCGTTCGGGCTGCATGAGGCGATGAGCGACATCGGTTCCATGGTCGGTCCAATCATCGTGGCGATCATACTCCAGGCAAACTACGGTTATTCGATTGCCATCGGGGTTTTGATCATACCCGCATTCTTGGCCGTGGTGGTTCTTGTCCTGACCATCCGCTGGTATCCAAGGCCGATCGAGCTAGAAGCCCCGTGTGTGCAAGAGACGGCGGAGAAACCGGAAAAGGCCAAGCTGTCCGGCCTGTTCTGGATATACATATTGGCAGTGGGACTGGTCGCCGCTGCTTTCATCGATTTCCCGCTCATTTCCTTCCACATGAGCATGGAGGACCACCTCCAAACGTTCTGGATCCCGGTCCTGTTCGCGATGGCCATGGGCCTTGACGCAATAAGCGCGATCATCTTCGGTCACTTCTTCGATCGCATCGGGATGACCGCCATCGCCGCAGTGTTCGCCATTTCCGCTTTCTTCGTTCCGCTGGTCTTCGGTACTGACCTTCTATTCATGGTGATAGGCATCGCCCTGTGGGGATTAGGTCAAGGGGCGATCGGGTCTATCCTTCGGGCGGCGGTATCCCAGCTCGTCCCACACAACAGGCGTGGACTCGGTTACGGTATCTATTCCACGACGTTCGGCATACTCTGGTTCTTGGGAAGCGCGGCGACCGGGATCCTTTACGTGATCAGTATCCCGCTCATGATCGTTACCTCGGTCGGGGTTCAATTCGTGGCGGTCCTTATCTTCGTCTATATCCAGCGGCAGCTTCGGAAACATCCTGACCAGATCTGTGGAGCATGAGCTCAATCGATTCTCTACCCGACAGGAGGAGCGGATTGTCCACTGTTTCTGACAAATTGGGGCATTTTCATAAAAAAAGGTAATTCGCCCTCAGACAATAGATAGGATTAGGTTCTAGGCAATCACTTCAATGGTCTTAGGAACATGACAATCGCGAGAAAGCTTGTGGGAAAAGGGGAGAAATTCGATATCTCTTTAGAAGAGAATCCAACCACTGGCTATGTTTGGGAAGCAACATACGACAAATCGTATATCGGACTGTTGAAGAAGATTCACCAGAGGACAACTGACGCGATCGGGGGCGGGGGGAGGACCCTGTTCACGTTCGTTGCGCTACAAGAAGGTAATACTGTTCTCCGGTTGAGATTGGTCCGGCCCTGGGAAGGCAAAGAGATCGAGACGCTGGACTACGATATAGTGATCTCATGACAATAACTCAGGATTACTAATTTACAGATCATCGCTCGATTAAAATGAACAATCGCCATAAGTCCAGAGAGGTTTTTACACCGACCAAATGTAGGTCGTTGGGAACCATAATCATATAAGGCAGTGTCAATATCGGACAAACAGCAAATAGAAAACGTGAATTTAATGACCGCGACCTTCGAATCACTAAACCTTGAACCGTACATCATGAAGGCCATCGAAAAGATGGGCTTCGAAGAACCGACACCAGTGCAGATAGAGACCATCCCACTCCTCATGGAAGGGAGGGATGTCATGGCCCAGGCCCAAACCGGCACCGGAAAGACGGCCGCCTTTGGCATTCCAATCCTACAGAAGCTAACCTGTGGCAGCAAGCCGTCAGCATTGATCCTCGTTCCCACCAGGGAGCTCGGCGTACAAGTGGCTGGGGAGATCAGCCGCCTGGCAGAGTTCATGAAGGGCGTGAGTGTGCTACCCATTTATGGGGGTCGCTCGTTGGACGAGCAGTATCGCGCCCTTGATAAAGGCGTGGACATCGTCGTCGCCACCCCGGGCCGTCTGATGGACCACATGCAAAGACGGACCATCGATCTGAGCCAAGTGCAATTCCTTGTCCTGGACGAGGCGGACCGCATGCTGGACATGGGTTTCATCGAGGACATCGACTACATCCTGTCAAAGTTGCCTAAGCAACGCCAGTCTATGCTGTTCTCAGCGACCATTCCGGAAACCGTCCGGAAGATCGCCGGAGAGCATATGCATGACCCCATCCGGGTCATCATCAGCGAAGACAAGCTCGTCCTTCCGTCCACCAGACAGATCTACTTCAATATCGAGAGGAAGAACAAGATCTGGGCGTTGTGCCGGGTGCTGGACAAGTACCAGCCGAAAGCGATGGTGTTCGCCCAGACCAAGATGATGGTCAACACCATTGAACGTGTTCTAAAATCCTATGGTTATCCAGTGGCGTCACTTCACGGCGATCTGACTCAATCGAGGCGTGAGAAAGTGCTCACGGACTTCCGGGCGGGCAAGATCCAGGTACTAGTGGCGACCGACGTGGCCGCCCGTGGACTGGACATCGAGGACGTCACACATGTCATCAACTTCGACATTCCGGAGGATCCGGAGGTCTACGTTCACCGCATCGGCAGGACCGGTCGTGCCGGTAAAGAGGGTGTGGCCATCACGTTCATCACCGCCCGCGAGATGTACCTTCTGAAGAAGATAAAGGAGTTCGGTGTCGTGGAGATGCTCGAGGAGCCTGTCCCCGAGTCTGGACAGAAGGACGTTGTACGCCGGGTGGTCGACTTCGAGGCTTACTCGGACATATTCGGCATGGTCAAGTTCCGCGTCTCGCTGGGCGAGAAGGACCATATCCGCTCGATCGACATCGTCGACATCCTGGCCCGTCGGCTGAAGGTGAATGAGATGTCCATCGGGAACATTGAGATACACGATGACTATACCGAGGTCGAAGTGCACAAAGACGCTGCCGCCAAGGCGTTGGCCGGCTTGCGCACGATGGATATGAACGGGAAGAAGCTCCATGTCGACATGGTGCCCGTAAAGAACATTTAGAACACTAGGAAAAATATTTCTCCGGGGCATTGGCCCCGTAAGGTTTTCCTTCACTTCTTGCCTGGATAATGGATCAGCGATGACCATCCGCTTTTCTTGCCCGGTCTCTTCGGCATGCCGGTCAGGACGATGTCCTTCTTGAACAGGCTGACCGCGATGAACATGGTCACTGCCGCGAAGATGGCCTCGTAGATTATGCCGGCGATCACGATGTCGCTGTTACCGAACATCAGCGAGCGCATTGCGATCATCGGGTGCGAGAACGGGATGGCGAACACCAGCACCTGTCCGACGAGCGGGAGCGTGTCGAAGTCGGAGAATATCAGCACGAACATGGGGATCAGCGCCAGGAACGTGATCGGCATGGTCATCGACTGCGCCGCCTTGTAGTTCTTGGTGAATATGCCCAGCAGCATGCAGAGCGTCAGCGCCGAAATGAGCGCCAGGAACAAGGATATGCCGACAAGCACATAGTCGAACAAGTTGAGTCCGATGCCATACTTTCCCAGGTCCACCGCCGCCGACGCGGTCAGCGAGTTCATGTAGTAACCCATGCCGATCATGTAGATGACGGCCATTATCAGCCCGACGATGGCCGCGCCGGCCAACTTGCCGACCACGATCGAGGTCCGGCTCACCGGCAGCGTCAGCAGCGTCTCCAGGGTCTTGTTCTCCTTCTCCGTGCCCATGGAGGTGATGACCATTCCCCCGGCCATGATGACCACCATGACGATGATCAGCGGGACAATGATTCCCTGACCGGACATGATCGAAGTGATCTGACCAGGAGAGATGCCGTTCATCACCCGGTCCTTGAACACCGTCGTCTCGGAAAGCGCGGTCGGGGCCAGTATGACCGACGAGCTCACCTGGACCTTGTTGTCGATCAGGTACATCGAGACGTTATGGTTCATCTGGGAGATGGACAGACCGGCAACGGCCGATGATACTCCTTCCAGCACGCCTGCCCCTTTCATCATCCAGTATACTTGAACGACGGCCGATTGGTTGGCCATTATCCGCTGGCTGAAATTGGACGGGAATATCAACAGTGCAGCGCCACCTTCGGATTGCACCTTGCTCAGACCCTCCTGTATCTTCACCGGGTCTGTGCCATTATAAGAGTATACTATCTTCGATGTACTGTTCAGGGCATTGAAAGCGACCCCAGATAACACAGACTGGCTCTGGTCCACGACACCGATGACCGGCTTCTCGACCAGGCTCTTCTGGGCCCCGCCGATGACACCGCCCAATGAGGCGAAGACGATCGCCATGATTATGATCGGCACCAGCGTAGCTGGCGTGAGCAGTTCCTTGACCTCCTTCTTGATCATGTTCCCCAGGCTGCTCATTGTACCGCCCTCACGAACACTTCCTCGACGTTCGGAACGTCATACTTCTTCTTAAGCTCGGCCGGTGAACCCATCTCGATGATCTTGCCGTCGTTGATGAGCGCTATCCGGTCGCACATGAGCTCGACCTCGAGCATGTTGTGCGAAGAGAGAAGGACCGTCGTCCCTTCCTTGACCGTGCTCTTGACGGTCCGCCTCACCTCCTGTGCATTCAGCACATCCAGGCCGGACGTCAGTTCGTCCAGTATTGCTACTTTCGGCTTTATCATGAGCGCCCGGGCCACAAGGAGACGGCGGGCCATGCCCTTACTGTAGGTCTCGACCTTGTCGTCTATCCTTTCATCAAGCCGAGCGATCTGCAGACCGCGTTCGACCATGTGTATGTGCGAGGCGCTCTCGCCAAAGAAGGCGGCGATGAACTCCAGATAGTCCCGACCGGTAAGGTTCTTGTATGCCCCCGCATCCTCCGGAAGGTAGCTGATGATCTTCCTTACCTCGTCCGCCTCGGTGGCGAGATCGTGGCCGAACACATTGATCGAGCCGGACGTGATCTGCAGAAGCGTGGCCAGGATCCTAAGTGTGGTGGTCTTGCCGGCTCCGTTCGGACCAATGAGACCGAAGACCTCCCCCTCGTTGACCGTGAATGATATCCCATTGACGGCGGTGATGCCGCCGAAGCTTTTAACGAGGTCTTTTACCTCAATCGCGTACATAATGATTCCACCTGGCGACCGGGACCTCCGGTCCAATTGGAATTGAAACAGGGATGATTAACCTTTTCCCCGGTGGCTCGAAACCATTGAAGCGTGACGTCCTTTTTGGAAATGATCTTGTTCCGCATCTTGATCCAAAGGTCTTCCCAGCATGCATGTCATGAAATTGTATCTGATCTTCGTGGTCTAGAAAGCGGTTTTCAGAGTGATCTGGATGAGAATAATATGAATAAAACGTTTATGAAAGGGGAGTGCCGGTCCAAAGGGCCGGTTAACAAACATATTCCCTTCTTTACTTGGCCTTGGAGGTTTTCTTGGGCTGGCCCTGCTTCAGGGAGGTGAAGAAATCGTGATGCTCCTCTTCCTGCTCTAGGATCTGCTCGAATATGAAGCGGGTCGTCACATCGCCCTCTTTCGCCGCAACTTCCATGATCTCCTTGTAGAGATCGATCGCCTGTTGCTCGGCAATGATGTCATTATCTACCATCTCCCACATCTCGCCGCCGACCTGAATTGGGGCAGGCTTGGTGGTGGGAACGCCCTCCAGATACCAGAGACGTTCAGCGATCTTCTCCGCATGCTTCATCTCCTGTATGGCGATGTTCTTGAACTCATCGGAGACGGCGTAGTGCTCCACGCCTATCCATTGAACGTGCTGCCACATGTATTGGATCGTTGCCTGGATCTCGGATGCTAACCCTTTGTTCATGAGATCCTTGAGTTTCTGTGATGCCATTTCTGAATACCTCCCCGGGTCCACTGACCCAGCAGATTAAATAATTCCAGCCCACAGTAAATATAGATTTTGGTCCTTGCTGGACTATGCCAGATATTCATCCGGAGAACGAGGGACGACGGTCCAGCTCTTGGTCCACCAGTAGGCCAATGCCGACATGGTGGTGGTGGCCATGAGAATCACGAGCAAAGACCAGATCATGAGCGTGAAGTCGAGCCCTATCGCATATGAGAAAATCGTGGCGAGCGTGTTTGGAACCAAGAGAGCTGTTCCAAGCACAGCCATCCAGGTCAGGGCGAGAACCATCCGGTTGTTGATGATAAGAAGCTGGTTATTGTAAAGAGCCTGCAATACGTCCATGCCGGAGACCAACACCTCGGACATGTTCTCTGACAGCTCCACCTGACGGGCCACATCCTCGCTCATCAGGTTCATCTTGCCCAGTATCTTCTGGTTGTCATCAATCAACTCCGCGTCACCGAAGCGCAGGGAGTTGATCACGTCCAGCAGGTGCCACAATGTACTCAGATAGATGATCGTGGTGTGCTTGACCTGGAAGATGCGTTTTCCCACATCTTTGATCTGGATGTTCATCTCGGAAAGCTCGTAACCGACAGCGTCGGCGTGATCCTCGATGAACCGGAGCTGATCGAAATGGTCGTTGCAGTTCTCATCAAGAAGCCGGATCAGGAAAGTCGTCCTCTTCTCTGAAAGGGTCATTGAAGTGTTCATCTTCTTCAGGTATGTGTCAGCATAGCGAGAGAACTGCATCAGATGGGAATCCCCCACACCATGGATGGTGAGGATCAGGTTTTCCCTGACCAGGAAATAGGATGGTTCGATCTCCGGTTCCTGCCGTTCTACCCGAATTGACGGGATCTTGAATCCGAGCTCGGTCTCCAGGTCCACGTATTCAGAGAGCTTGTCGATCCCCAGCGAATTCATTATCTCCTTTGAAAATCCAAAACCTTTCGCAACGTCCGCTGCGTCTTCGAGATCCGACGCGGAATGGTCCACCCAGGTGAAAGAGCCCGACATCGCCATGTCGATCGCTTTGGACATGACCATGTCATAGTGTTTAGAGATGTTGCCAGAGCGGTCAATGCTGACAAGAATGGTGGTGGAAACACCGGGCGTGGCGCGGCCTCCATAGACCCTGCAGACATCCCCGATCGGGACCGATTCCCGAATCTCATCCGAATCCATTCCTTATGCCCCGCTATCAGATATCAACTGACGAACTCGTCCGCCTTCTTCGGCAGATTGACCCGCTTCTTGACCCACCAATATGCCAGCAACGTTGAGTTCACCGTAGCGATCGTGATGACGCCCAATGTCCAGATCAACGTATGCAGGTCAACATTAAGCGCGAAACCGAATATCGTGGCCAACGTGTTTGGAACAAGCACTGCCGTGCCCAGGATCGTCAGCCAGGTCATCGTGAGCGACATACGGTTGTTCAATATCTGCAACTGATTGTTGTACAAGGACTGCAGCACTTCCAATCCCGAGGCAAGCACCTCGGACATGTGCTCCGATAGCGATATCTGACGGTTCAGGTCGTCCGCCAGCAGGCCGATCTTGGAGAGGACCTTCTGGTTGTCGGTGATGGTGTCGGCATCGCCGAAGCGCAGGGAGTTCACCACGTCGAGCGTACGCCAGAGTGTGTTCAGGTAGGTGATAAGCGAGTGCTTCATGCCATAGATCTGCTTCCCCACCTGGGTACGGGGTGAGTTTGGGTCAACTAGGACCTGGCTCATCTCGTCTGCCTGCTCTTCGATCTCACGGAGCTGCTCGAAGTTCCTGGTGTTGTTCTCGTCCAGTATACGGAAAAGCGTCATGGTGAGCTTATCCTCAGCGGGCATGACGTCCGGGAGCTTCTTCAGATAGATGTCGGCATACCGGGAGAATTGGACTAACCTCTGCACGTCGCTGTCATGGATCGTAAGGATCAGGTTCTTCCTGACCAGTATCAGAAGGGGGAAAACCGTGAGCTCCAGTCCTCTGACCCGTACCGCCGGGACCATTATCCCGAGCTCTGTCTCGCGGTCCTCGTAGGCGGCATAGTAACCCTTCAGCAGTGTGGGCACGAGCGACTCTCCGAACCCGTACATGGTGGCGACCGCTGTTCCATCCTTCTCCAGATCGTCTACGCCGCAGTTGAGCCAGGAAAGTGTCGAACCATTGACCGTCGGAATGAAGTCCGCGGGCGACTGACTGGACGATTTCACCGGCCGGTTGCTTCCCAGGGGAATGGAGACGCAGATCACCTTCGCCTTCCCATTGCCATTATGCTCCGCCTCGGGCGTCCCGTTCATCGGTTTCCCCGATGCAGCCTCGCCAGGTTTCGATCCGTTCTCCATTGACGTCCCTCCGCGTTTATATAAAAAATCGGTCTCGTATCCTGCAAGGATGATATACCTTTTTTGATTCGATTCCGTTATAAATTCAGGAGCTAGCGATGATCATTCGGAAAACGATGTAAAACCTTCCACTTTTTCAGCAGTAAGGTGGGCCAATTTGGCCACACCCGCAGCGGACCGTTGATTATAGCCTCAATCCTGCCGGTAACGGTACGAGATGTTGCAGCTGCCTTCCCTTGAGACCATGCAAGGCCCCATGGGACGCTTCGGGTTGCATGCTTTGCCGAACGCCGGGCATTCCTTAGATTCGATCAGTCCGCGGAGCACTTCGGCGCAACGGCAGTTGCCCATCTCCTCCTTGACCTCCGGAGCGGTGGCGAGTATTTCATCATGAAGGATCCTGGCATTCTGCCCGTCGAACTCAGGACGGAGCTCCAGAGCGCTCTTCGGCAGGACCGGGAAACCGCGCCAGTTCTTGTCGACAGCAACGAACACGTCCTCGAGCATCTTGATCGCGATCGGATTCCCTTCAGGTCTGACCACTCGGGAATATTCGTTCTCCACCTCGGCCCTGCCTTCGCGGATCTGGGTCACCATCATATAGACGGTTACCAGGATGTCCAGGGGCTCGAACCCGGCGACGACCTGTGGCACGTGCATGTCACGGGCGAACCGCTCGAACGGTTTTGTCCCTATGATCGTAGCCACATGCCCTGGCTGGATCAAGCCGTCGATTCTTACCTCGCCCATCCTGAACAACGCATCAAGCGCAGGCGGCAGGATCCGGTGACAGCTCAGGAATGTGAGGTTCTTCGGTACTCCGTTCAGAAGCACCGACGCAGTCGTCGGGCTGGTGGTTTCAAACCCTATCGCCATGAAGACCACCTTCTTCACTTCCGGGGCGATGCGCAGCGCATCCTCGACGGAATAGACAACGCGAACGTCCGCGCCTTCGGCCTTGGCGTCTGCCAGGGACCCGATTGGCGTTGGGACGGTCAGCATGTCTCCGAAGACCGCGATGGTGACACCATTCTTGGCGAGAGTGATGGCCTCCACAACCTCCTTCGTCGTGGTGACGCAAACTGGGCACCCTGGCCCCTGACGTATGCGCACTCCCACACCCCGCAGCATGTCCTCCAGACCGAACTTCACCAGGGTGTCCTGGTGAGTGCCGCAGACGTGCATGAATTGAAGGTCCAGGTCATACCTGCTCAGGTTCTCGATTATCTTCTTGGCCGTGGCTTCTTCCCTGAATCGGAACATTATCTCTCCACCACTTTGATCGATGAAATCCGGCAACTCTTGCCCTTGGTCACCTTCACGCCGGCGCCGCACTTCGGACAGGAGAGCTTGGGAATGTTGTTATGGAAAGACTCGTCTACATAGTATTCGGCTGAGCCTTGGAAACCGCAGCTCTGACAAGAGACCTCGGTCTTCTCGTCCTCGAAGACCAGGTTCGATCCTTCCAACACCGTTTCCCTGGTCATGATCTCGTAGGCGAAAGAAAGCTGGTCCTTTCCCAGATAGGTCAGTTCCCCGACAACCAGGTCGACCTCTTCGACCTTCTCCACGTGATGTTTCGCCAGCTCCGCCATCACCGCGTCGATGATGCCGGACATGACCGATACTTCGTGCATTGAAAATGCAAACGGGAAGGTCCTATTTATTTAGTTACTGGCGAAGGATGCGGATTCACGATGGAAAGGGGAAAATAGACTTCTTCATAGTCAAAAGGTCATCAGATCAAGATCAAGAATAGCCGTAGTAATGCTGGACGCCTGATTGACGGCGGATAGCTGCATTAATGGTCGCGATAACGGCCTAAGATTATATACCGAAGGCTCGAACTAGATTTTTCTATGACCAAAGGGGAACCGATCAAAAACCCGTGCAGTTTCGACGTGACCAAAATGGGGGGACAGGAGGATCTGATGAGGCAAGCCATGTTCCATGAGGCAGATCACCAAGGAGACATGAACCTCAACCATGAGCAGGAGAGAATGACCTCACCAAATGTCATTCTCACGTGGTCGAGATCCGACCTGTCAATGCTGCCTATCAACGATTTTCCGGAGGACGGCAGGCTTAGCAGTTGAACCAAAGTGACCGGGCGGATGGTCATCATTTCCACCCTCAATAGGAAATGCACCTGCCAAGCCAGACCGCCTGGTGATTTTTTTATCAAGTTCGTTGTGATCGTAAATAGCCGGGCAACCGATTTGGAGTTGAAGGTCCTGAACAACCCTTTAATATCCCCAGTCCAATTCATAAGGCGTCATGCCAGAAGAGGAGAGGACGCGCGGAGAGATCATGCTCGAATCCATCGTCGAAGGGAAGAAGATGGAGGCCTATGTCGAGCATTGCACCAAGGATATGCACGTCTGCACGCTCTGCGGCACGGTCGGTTACAAGAAGCTGCCCATGAGGCTCATCGGGAAGAAATGGCTCTGTATCGACTGTCTACGTCAGATCAAGGAAACGCTGGAAACGATGGATCAATGGGAGGCGGAGATCCAGCTTGAGAAAGAAATGTCCAAGAAGATCGACGAAACGCTAGGTCTATGAACCTGTTCTTTGATAACTGATTTTCCGTTCGTCGTCTTCGGGCAAGGCAGAAAAGAATTCGCATGCCGCGCTGACGGAGCATATGTCGCATTTCGGCTTTCGCGGCAAGCATATCCTCTGCCCGAACCTGATCATCACCGCGTTGATGTCGCACCAAAGCTCCTTGGGAGCGATCTCTCTAAGCGCGATCTCGGTCTCGTCGGGAGATCCAGTGGTTACTAGACCTATCCGGTTGGATATCCGGTGTACGTGCGTGTCGACACAGATCGCCGGTATCCCGAACCCATAGGATAGCACACAATTGGCGGTCTTTCTTCCGACCATGGGAAAGGTGAGCAGGATCTCGATGTCCATTGGCACTTTGTCATCGTAATCGTTGTGCAATCGGCGGCATATCTCCTTTATCGCTTTCGCTTTTGCCTGGGGGAAACCAACCGGCTTTACCAGTCCGATCAGTTCATCCATATCTGCCGAGGCGATCATCGCCGGCGAGTCGAACCGGGCGAAAAGAGCCTTCGAGGCATTGTAGGTGTTCTGGTCCCTGGTACGCTGTGACAGCACCGTAGAGATCAGCACATGGAATGGGTCCTTCGCCCACACCACATCGATGTGTTCCATCGCTCCCGGATAGGCCTCGTCCATCACTTGACCCTTCATCGACATCAACAGCGGCTTAATGCGCCTCATGGCAATCCCACCACCACTTGGCCTCGCCGATTGTATACAATGAGCCGCCGACAATCACAGTGTCGCCATTACCCGAATTAATCAAGGCTTTTCTTAGGGACTCCCCGACATCATCGCATATGGAGACGTCATCGCAAAAACGAACCATCGCATCCCGAACCTGTTCCGACGAGAAGGCCCTTTTTGTTTTCGGCATGGTCGCAATGACCGAGTCGGATACCTTGGCGAACTCCTTGGCAATTCCTTCCAGGTCCTTGTCGCTAAGTACTCCGAGGACGACCGTTGTATGCCCCTGTCTGATCTTCAGCAGCTCTTCCACCGCTACCCTCGCTCCCTCGGAGGTGTGACTGACATCAAAGATCACTAATGGGTTGTCCTGAACCACTTCGAGCCGTCCCGGCCAGACGACATTTGACAATCCTCTTACGATGGAATCTTCAGTAACCTTGAGGCCTCTCTTCCTCAATTCCAATGCGGCCTCGCATGCCATCGCCGCGTTCGCCGCCTGGTAATGGCCGAGGAGCGGCAATTTTGCAGCCCGACCGATCGAGGACAATTGAATGGTCACACCGGAACGGTCATTTCCTATCACCTGGAAATCAAAATCCGTGCCCAGTCTCAATAGGTATGTCCCCTTGTCCCTGGCGACCGAATCCAGGACCTTGAGCACAACATCATTGTCCTCTGCCGTGATGACCGTTACACCTGGCTTTATTATCCCGGCCTTCTCGTAGGCGATCTTTGCGATAGTATCGCCGAGATATTGGACATGCTCCTTGCTTATTCGGGTGATCACGCAAACGTCTGGTAGGATAACATTCGTGGCGTCTAGACGGCCGCCCATCCCGACCTCGACCACGGCCACTTCCACTCCTTTCCGGGCAAAATATAGGAATGCTATAGCTGTGGTGACTTCGAAGAAAGTGAGTGGCCTGCTATCGGCGTCGGCATAGCAATCCCCGATATCGTGGATCTCGCGAGCCAGGTCGACGACATCGACCTCGGGAATCATCACCCCATCGATCATGATCCGTTCTCTGAAGTCAACAAGATGCGGTGAAGTATATAGACCGGTCCGCAGACCGGACGCCTGCAGGATCGACGCTGTCATGGCGCAGACCGATCCTTTTCCGTTGGTCCCAGCCACATGCACGTAACGGAACTTGTTTTGGGGATTTCCTAGGTCTTGAAGGAGTTCCCTTACCCGGCCCAGCCCCAGCTTTATGCCAATGTTCTCTAGGCCGAAGAGCCAGTCCAAGGTCTCCTGATACTCCATATTCTCGGTTACATCGCCAAATGGCTTAATTTTTCCGTTCATACGAGCCGGTTCACCATCTCGCCCAGCGTCGCGCCGTCCCTCTTCGCCATTATCTTCATGGCGTTCATGATGCCCGAACCGTACTGCGCCGCCTTTTTCTTCCTGTCGGCGATAGGTCCGAGTCCGAGCGCCCGACCTACATCGCGCAGGATCACCTTGTTCTCGTCACCGCGCAAGAGCATATCCAATGGCAGGTCGAGCGACACCTTGACCACCTCCGGATCGAGGAACGGATGGATCAGCGTTTTCCCGAAAGCATCGGCCGCCTTCTTCTCGATCCCCATGCCGTGAGCGATCAATGTTTCGACATCGTGGGCCATTGCGGACCTCAAGGCGGTTTCATCCATGGAACGATATCGGGAATAGCCAGCATAAAGCTCGTCGGCCCCTTGCCCGCAGAGGAGCAGGTCCTCGCCCGCTACGCCCAACACCAAGTATAGTGGCATCTCGAACGAAAGCGTGAGCGGCGAGTTCCCGAATATCGGGACCATGCCCTTGATGGCCTGACGGATCTCGTCCTCACCTACGACAACCCCGACCCAATCCAAACCCAGACCCTCAGCGGTGCTCTTGGCAATGGTCAGGTCATGTGCGCCTTCCACACCGACCGTGTACAGGGTCGGTTCAGAATGGCGGGCCACCAGGGCGGCGACGACGCTGCTGTCTATGCCCCCGGAGAAGAGAACGCCTGTCCTTCTCGTAAATATCTTATCACGTACCGCCTCGTCCAACGTGCCCAGCAAAAGGTCGATCCGGTTCACGGCCCGTGAAAGGGACTCGGGCCTATTTCACGTCTGCCATGGAACGCAAGAAGGATTATTGCGGGTAACACTATTCGATATATGAGTATCATAGAAAAGGTGCCGAGGATAGGGGTATCCTTTACAGGACATCAAATATCGCTCGGACGAGATCGGCAGGGTCATAGGCGTCCTGCATATGGAGCCGGCCATGATCTCCGGTTAGCTGGAAGGCCACGGCCTTAACGAGGCCGGTAATAGCATGGCCAATGATCGGGCTCAAGACCCTTTTCTGACCTCCTGAGAAATTCTGGAAAGGCTTGCTGGCAACTTCCGTCCAGTGCCGAAATATTCGCCTGAAAACCGCAGCCAGC
>JBEKDM010000006.1:0-36977 GCA_050014375.1 Methanomassiliicoccales archaeon
CAGGACGACATTCCCGTCAACGGTCGCCTTGTAGCAATTGCCGCCAAGGATGATCATCTCGCCGTCAAGACCGGTGAACGTGCCTAGTCCGAGGTCGCCGTTCTCCAATAGTGTCCTCACATCCGACCTGGCGGTGTAGTTCCCGCCAAGCAACGATTCGAACTCCCCCACCTGGTACATCCTATCGCCGCTTGATTCCGGGTTACCCGAGAATATCAACACGGAAGGTATCACTATCAGCATTGCTGCCACGATGATTGCCAAGAAGGAAAATTCCCGACGCACGGGGCCACAATGTCGTCAGCGGTTATCAAATTGACCGTTCGAATCGCGAGCCGCAACCGGTCTTCGTCCTCAGACCGATTTCCCGAACCAGACCCTGACCTTATTTGTATTCAGGTACAGGATGATGATTATCGGAATTATCGCACCGATCAGTCCTGACAGCGTATCTGAGAGAGTGAAGCCTCTGGACCAGGCCGGAAAGAGCGAGAGCACCAACGATATGAAGGCGAATACCATTCCCACGGTCCCGACCCAACCCCAGCCTTTGAAACAACCATATCGGATCACGAGGTCCATCATCGCAACGATGAGAACAATCATACCGACGATGAGGACGAGCGTCGAGCCATCATCCTTCAGCCAGTCCTGCGCATTCTGACCGATATTGAGAACGTCCGTCTTGCTAAGGCTGGCCAAGAGGAGCAAACCGATGCCGACCAATAATTCCAGCAACCCGATGATGAAATAAAGAACTCAGATTATGGTTATTCCAATGGGACGCGGTCTGTTTGCCATGATACTGATGGTGGATGTGGTATTACATAAAATATCCCATTTCAAGAAAGATGATGATTGTAGGTTCTAAGATAAAGCCATCAGCGCTGGACGGGGTATCCAATTGTTCCTGATGGTAAATGGTGAACCTGGGAATGACCGTCTTATGCATAGCTATTCATCCATTTTCCGATCAATTGACCTCTTTTTATAGGGTTGTCTAGATGGAAGTATGGCCTGCGTTTTATTCTCATTTTCCACGGTTTCCATAGGTTTCTTGTGTTCGGCCCACGTCTTTTGAACTTTCTCAATGCCACCGTCGAGCACTGTATTTCCTGGTGGTCACTTAGTTGGCATTTTCCATTGGCGTCGGCACCGTTCCGCCCTGGGTGGAGTCACGATCCATAACGATTTGACCCAAGTCAAACGGAAGTCCTCATCTATAGATAACTTGAAGAAGTTGGAGAAGGCCAGGCGGACGCGCGAGAGATCACCAGCAAAGGAAGATAAAGCACTTTCGCGCACCTGCACTAAGCCCTTGTTCACTAGGGAATAGTTTCCCGAACCTGAATGGACTTCATCAGCTTTCGAGGTTATGTTGCTCTGACCCCGCCCTGCGGCGGGGTCATAACGAATTTGGCCTCTTTCCTCGGCTCGCCTTCCTCCGTGATAGTGATGCCGGTAATGGTGAGGATCTCCCTGGATAGGAAGAGTCCGAGACCATGGTCTTTCCCGAAACCCTTGGTGAAAAGTTTCTCTTTCATGTCTGCCGGGATACCTTCCCCGTCATCCTCGCAGACGATGGCACGAACTCCATCTCGTTCTTCAAGACAGAAACGGATGGTAGTTGTTTTTCCTCCATGTCGAATCGCGTTTTGAATCAGGTTGAGGAATACTTTGCTGATCAGAGGGTCGGCAAATATCTCAATTTCGTCCGGAACTTCGTTCACCATCATGACCTCTCCGAGATGGGCCTCTTTGGCGCATTTCTCAACCAATGCATGGACGTTCTGCCAGGTGGGGGCTTGGATTCCGATGTCCTCATAGGTCTTGGTGAACTGGATCATTGCAGAGATCCGTTTTGCTGCCGCCTCGGCCTTCTGGAGATGTTGAACGGACAGTTGGTCGAGCCGATTCCTCTCCAGCAAGGATAGGTTACCCTGAAGCGACATCAGCTGGTTCCTGATGTCATGCCTCGTGATGCTAGAGAGGAGATTGAGCTTCTTATTGGTCTCGCGTAACGCTGATTGGACTCGCTCGCGCTCGGTGATGTCCATGAAACATTCCAGCATCCGTTCCTGTCCGCGAATATTAATTTTTTTGACGGTTTTTAATATAGGGCGTCTACTGCCATCCGCGCATACCAATGTTCGCTCTAGGTTCTTTACCTCCATTCCACAGTCGTAGACGGGACAGGCGCCTTCAAGGCCGGGACAGAGATAATGATAGCATCGATGCCCTATGATGTTCTCTTCGGCGGAGCCGAACATGGTCGCAGCGGCCTCGTTCACACTCTCGATCGTGCGGGTCTTGGGATTGACAATGACCACACCCAATGAGAGGTTGGACATCAACTGGCGATGGAATTCTTCACTTTCCTTGAGTTCTTTCTCCAGCCGCTTGCGCTCGGTGATGTCACGAAAAACCACTTGGACGGTCGGTTTCATGTCCTCCAAATAGCTGGTAGCCATCACTTCCACATCAATGACTGCCCCATCCAGCCGACGGAACTTTTCTTCTATGAGAGGCGCAACGGTGCCGGGGTGGTCGTAAAGGTGCTTCACCCTTCGTTCTATGACATGCTCTGACCCAGGGCCAGCAAATTCATAGACCGAGCGCCCTATGCTATTCTGGAACGATTTCGCCCCGATGAGCTTGCATGCCACATCGTTGGCCTGTACGATCTTCCCCTCGCGATGTGTAAATATCGCATCAAAGGACTGCTCCATCAGCCTGCTGAGACGATGCTCTTTTGCCACCAGCTCACGGTTGAGCTCCTGCATGTGTCTATCGAGTTCCCGACGCTCCGTGATGTCGACGCCCACCCCCAGGAAGAAGGAGCGCTCCTTCGTATCAAATCGCTTTCCCGTCAACAGATATGGGATCTCCCGCCCGTCCTTCATGACCAATGGGGCCTCGATGCTGTCCTGTCCCTTCGCCATTACGTTGTCAATGGCGGCCAATACCGCCTCCGCGTTCTCCGCCCGGTGCCAATCCAAGACGTGCTTGCCGAACATCTCCTCTTGAGTGTATCCGCTCACTTCTTGATGGTTCTTGTTCCAGCTGACCATGCGCAAGGTCTGGGCATCATATAAGTAGAAGATGCCCGGGAGGCTGTCCATGAGCGATTCTGAGAAGGCCATCTCCTTCCTTCGTTCGTCCTCCCCCTGGATGATTGCGTCCAATTGCTTGCGGAGTTCCTCTTCCGCCGCTGCCAGCTGCTGGTTGACCGCTTGAAGTTCCTCGTTGGTCTGTTTCAGCCCCTCCTCTGCACGCTTCCGTTCGGTGACGTCGGTGAGGAAGTTCAAGGTAGCAGGCCGTCCCTCCCAGTCGATCGCGACCGCATTCAACTCAACCCATCTGGTGGTCATATCCTTTATCAGCAATCTAAAAACATAACGATCCGGGGCTAGCTCCCCCCGTGACCTCTTCTGGTAGCGCTCCGCCACCATGGCGCGATCCTCGGGGTGGATGTATGTTATGAAAGGTGACGAGATGAGTTCCCGTTCCGAAATCCCGGTCAACACCACGGTCGCTGGATTGACAAAACGCAGCATCCCGTCCTGCAACACCACGATCGCCTCATTGGCGCCATCCACTAGGATGCGGTATCTTCCATCGCTCTTCCGCAGATCATCTTCTGCGCGCTTCCGTTCGGTGATGTCTATCACGAACCCAAGCACCCTGATCGGTTTTCCTTGCGAGTCCCTCTCCAGCTCGGCAATTGAATTGATCGTCCGTGGCGGGCTTCCATCGGCGGGGTTTATCGTATATTCTACGTCGAACTTCTTTCCCTGCTCGATAAGGTCCATTAGAGCTTGGCGGACCCTCCCTGGTTCAGGAAAAAAAGTCGCGGTCTCCTCGAAGGAAAATTCACCGCTGGGGCGGTTCAGGCCAAATATCCTGAAACACCCCTCCGATACCCAGATCATTTCTGGAACATGGATCCAATCATATTCCCAGCAACCGGTGTGTCCAAGCGCATGGGCTTTGCTGAGGCGTTGCTCGTTCTTATTCAAGGCCGCCTCCGCCAACTTGCGTTCGGTGACATCCCGGGCGATGATCTGGGTAGCATGAAATCGACCCGCTTTCATCACAATGGAGGCACGAATCTCGACCCACATCACGCTACCGTCCTTGCGATGGACCTGGGACATGATAGGCAAGAAGGCAGCACCCTTCGTCATGGCGATTACGGATTGCTTAAGAAGATCGATGTCGTCCGAGCCAAAGAACCCCATTTTCAGAGACAGTTCCTCCGATTATCTCCTCCTTGCGCACCATCATCATGCGGGCGGCCGCCTGGTTGCAATCCAGGATCTTGCCATCGATGCCGGCCAGGGTGATGCCGTCTGGGTTATCATCGAACAGAGTGCGGAACTCCGACTCGCTGTCCAGCAGGGCCGCCTCAGCGCGGTGCCTTCGGACTATCGCCCCAATATGATGTTCTAGTTCAGCGTAGAGAGGTGCCAGTTCCCCACCCTTCTGCAGGTAGGCGTCCGCTCCGTTGTTCAAAGCCTCGATGACGACATCCTCCCTGCCCTTCCCGGTGAACAGAATGAACGGCGTCGTATCGCCCGATGACCGGAGGGACTTCAGAAATTGGATCCCATCCTCGCCCGGCATCTGGTAGTCGGATACGATCGCATCATAACGCCGTTTACCGATCGCCATCCTGGCCTCCGCCACTGATCCAGCCGTGTCCACATTTATGTACTCTGAGTTCTCCAAAAATTCCTTTGTCAGTTCGCAAAGGCTTGTCTCGTCGTCGAGGGCCAAGATCAGGATGGGACGAGTGTTATTCAAGGCGACTTTAGACCTTCTTTTTTCGTATTTATTAGCTCCCTTTTAGACATCATTCCTGCGACTGACCGTATTCTCCCAGACAGACATCGAGATAGGACCTCGATCTGAAGTGATATCTTGGGTTCTTTGTCGTTCTTGTTACCCCTGGCTATGAGGTTGAAGATGTTCATTCAATATGGAATCTGGTCTTGACTACTATGATCTTGACGCCCAAGTTAGGTGGTGATTGGGGAATCAGCCCCGGTCTTATGTTCACAGGCAGCACTCGGGGCCAACAAAGGACTGGCGGCGGAAGATCAATCTTCCGACATCCCCCAGGAAGGTGAACTTCCCGGTAGTGCATCAAGACATACTTGTGTACATTGTTGTTCGTATATTGACCCTACTTACATTTGTAGGGCTGTTCATCGAGCTTGTATCACTCGTTGGTGTCGTGATCGTGATTGGATTCACTTCATTGAAGGCAGCGAGTCCAGAAAGTGCCTCGGAATGCCTGGGCAAGGGGTGAGGTCGGGCCACGTGGGCAACGTGGCCGGAGCCTCTAGCACTCCGTCCTGGGGGCGAGGTATGCCCAGGACGTAGAGTTGACCAACGCAGGTATCACCTGGCGATGGTTGTTAGATGCAATCTCCATGGAGGCGCAAAGACCATATCCGAGATGTAAGAAAGATGTCTGGATGAGGGTGCGACTTGAGGGTTCAAGGTGCGAATCCACGGCGATGTTCATACCATCAGATTTCTCAAGAAAGCTGGAAAAGGTTTGTTGAGAAAGCTCAAAAGGTTAACGCCGATTACCTTTTGAGCCAGATGGTGAAATGGCGGACCTGTGGGGATTCGAACCCCAGTCTTTGGCTTCGAAGGCCAAAAGGATAATCCAGGCTACCCTACAGGCCCTTTTGACGACCTTCGTTATCACACCTTTGGTTAAATAATCTATCCTCTGTCCCTGAACCGATCATTTCAGAATCAAGGTTCTGAATAATTGACCTGGAATTGGCAAGTTGGCCCTCTGGGCAAGCAACGACAGGGTTAGATGGTCCCTTATCCCTTTCTACGTATTTTCATGGTTTGTGACCGGGATTCACACGAAGTTGTGGTGACAACCTTTAAACCGTTCCGCCCTGATGCGCAGTCATGAAGCGGGTCACGATGGGCCACGGGGCGGGCGGCGAGATGATGCAAGAGCTTATTGCAGAGAATATTGCCCCATTCCTGCCCAAGTGTAAGGCAGAGGTACCCCTGGAATCGTACGATGACTCCGCCATCGTGGACGATGTGGTGTTCACCACGGACGGGCATACCGTGAAACCGCTATTCTTCCCCGGAGGGGATATCGGTGCTTTGTCAGTTTGCGGGACAGTCAACGACATCGCAGTGATGGGAGGGAGGCCTCTTGCCCTCTCTTGCGCCATGATCCTAGAAGAAGGACTGGAGATCGAGACGCTGGAGAAGGTCACCCAGAGCATTGGCGACTATTCGAAGAGGGCGAACGTCCCGGTGGTCACCGGTGACACGAAGGTCATGGAGAAGGGAGCGATAGACAAGATGGTCATCGTCACCTCGGCCATAGGCAAGCGCTCACCTCACATGGACCATAATCTATCTGTAGCATCACAACACCGGAAGGTCGACTCCTGCTGGCTGACCGACAACAACCTGCGGGAAGGGGACGTCGTGATCGCGTCCGGTTACATGGGCGACCATGGCATAGCGCTCCTTTCCTTCCGTGAGGGTTACGGATTCGAGTCCAAGGTGCAGAGCGACTGCTCTCCGCTGAATGGGTTCATCGAGGAGATACTGAAGATAGGAGGTGCGGTCTGTATGAAGGACCCGACCCGTGGTGGACTGGCCAACACCGTCAATGAGTGGTCCTCCAAGTCGAAGATCGGCATCGAGCTCGATGAGAACTCCATTCCATTATCGGAAGCGGTACAGAATGCCAGCGAGATGCTGGGGCTTGACCCATTGACAATAGGGAACGAGGGAAAGGTCATCGTCGGTTGCGTCCCGGCCATGGCGGATGAGATCCTGGCCAAGATGAGGAGCCTTCCGGACGGCAGGAACGCAGCCATTATCGGCAAGGCCACGAAGAGCACGAAGCACGTCATCCTCAGGACGGAGATCGGCGGAAAAAGGATATTGGAGCCGCCAGTGGGTGACCCGGTGCCGCGGATCTGCTAGGTCGGTTGATTGCGATACTAGACAACAGCACCTATGACATAACAAATGCCGAAGGCGATCAGACCGATGACCGCCATGCGCAATCCTTTGGCCCACGGGTTCTTGTTCGCCACTTGTCCCATGAAGAAACCGGTAACGAACAGGATGGAGATGGCCAATGTTATGGATATCTCAGCAGCAGTGACGATATCGTTTGCAGGCAGCACCAGGAACGGCGTGAGGGTTACCGCCCCGGCGATCAAGGGCGCGCAGGAATTCACCAGCGCTATCAGGATTATACTAGCCCGCGATGTCTTGCCCAGATCGGTCTCGTCCACCGAGGACAGCATGGCCCGGCTGATCTCGTCCAAACGCCTGCTCTGTTCCAGGCTCTCCGCCTCATACACGCTTGCGCCGGTGGAAATGGCCAAAGCGACCGCGCTGGTGATTATGGTGGTCTTGACCACGTCGATGCTGGGATGAGGGGAAAGGGCTGAACCAATGATCACACCGAGAATGACGAAGGTGGTGTCGAAGATCGTATTGACGAAGTAGCGACGGAGCGCCGGCCACGTCTCCGGCATCTTGAGCGCCTTCTTGAACATCCCTTTTCCGAGGTTAGCCATGGTAGCCCATTAGATAGCGGTAACATACCGTGCCCCATGAAAAAGCTTACCCTGGGTGAAATAAAGAAGGAAACATCGCATACTTTTGCCTCTTTGACATGTGTTACGGATGAGAGAATTATGATAGAATACAGATTGAGGGCCAAAATAGTTCCATTTTTTTTCCTTAACCCGCCTTACGCTTAGATTTTAATACGTTCTCTCCATTGACATAGGCGCTGGGCTCATAGTTTAGCGGTTATAACGACGCCCTTACACGGCGTAGGTCGCCGGTTCGAATCCGGCTGAGCCCACTTTTATTTATATCCAGCATTAGAATCCCAAGGTCGAATAGAGGGGTCTTTTAGCACTATCTGGGGATTGTCCCTGCATGCCTTTCGGATTTGCTCACTGGCCACGCCACTATCGATGTTCGAATAGTACTTGCATGTTGTTTTCGTGTCTGAGTGCCTCAATTGGGCAGACAAGGCTACACAATTTGAGAGTCCCTTGATCCGAAGGTATGAAGTCCAAGGGAATCGACGCTGATGTCGGCTAGGTCAGAGGTCATATTCTGACTTACTCATTATTCTTATGATTCCAGATTTTTTCTGCCCAACATATCCGTGGTGGATACTTATCACATAAATAGAAAATTATTGCTTACGGGAGCATGAGCATTTCGAAGAATGATATTAAAAAGCAAAAGGCAAGTAAGAACGAAAAAATGGCAGAGCTAGAGAGCAAAGCTGCATCGGGCAGTGGAGCAGCAAAGAAGAAGCTGGCCAAGATGCAAAAGAAATGATCTCGGATGTTCTACAATTATATTGTTTATTGAAACCGGTGCTGGGCAAAGTGTGTATTCAATAATCGAAAACACTTGATCCAGGTAGTCATCGGCACTGTATTCTGGTTTTTCTTTTTGCTTACTGGTTCTATGGTTTAGCAGAACCTTTGCCTTCTCCCAGTTCTGTGCCTGCTCTTCCTGACAGATTTCGAATCGAAAACCGTGAGTTGAAAAGAAAATTTCAAACATTTGTTCGATTGGCGAATTCAAAGATTGATGTTTGGATTACTGAATTATTGGAAAGAATAGAGAAAGGTTCGTCCAGTGTTTTTCAAATCCCTCATCCACATACTAATAGACCTTTTTTTCTGTGATATCTGGATGCCTTTGGGAGGGATATCGGCTGAGCCCAATTCCATTCAATACAACGGATCCTCATGCGTCAATTGCTGATCAGTGGTGCTTGCTTCAGATATTTCTCTTCACGCACCTGTTTGAGCATGAAATCGGCAATGTCGGCCCGGGTTATCCTGGTCCTCACCTCACCTCTGCCCATATAACCAACTCTGACCTTTCCCGTTCTGGGATTGTCATTGAGCAGAGATAACCGTATGATCGTCCAATCCAGATTGGACCTGCGCACCGTTTCCGATGTACTGACGATGCCCGCATAGGCCGCATGAATGAAGAGCTTGACCAGCCCGACCATGATGCGGAACCTGAGCTCAGGCCTGTCATTAGGGTCCTTCGTGCTAGCGGTCGAGGAAATGATCAAACGGCGCATGCCTTGTTCCTTCATGGCCGCTATAACATTCTCAGTTCCCACCGTGATCGGCTTTCCCCTAGAACCGCCTCTTGGGCCGAGAACGCTGATGACCGCATCTGCTCCGCCTACCGCCTGCTTTATCGCCATTCGGTCGCTCAACTCCCCGTGGATCACCGTCAGGTTCACGTGCTTCAAGGTAAGTCTGGATGGGTCACGAACATATGCGACCACCTGATTACCTTCCTCTAATGCCTGATGGACAAGAAGCGTCCCTGTTTTACCAGTTGCCCCGAAAATGATAAGTCTCATTCCGACGACTCCTTGATGGTATGAAACATGATGAGATTCCCTGCCCCCAAATATGTGAGCAGGTAACGCTATCTTCGAACCTTCCTTTGCATTCTTTAAATCTTTGTTCAGTGAGATAAGAAGAACCCCCCACAAGTTATTGGGAGGCGATAAGGTTTTCAAGTTGGCCCTGCACTCTGCCTTAGAAATTGAATTTCAATCTTCACCATCTGGCTTAATTGATGAGCGGTCTAGGCTGAGCCCGCGCCTCTCATTTTCCAGACAATCTTCACAAGCCCCTCCTTGTTAAGCAGTATGATACGGCGCTCTCCCATCTGTTCATTTTTGCGATCCTCCCTCTAAATTCAGTTCGCTAGAATCCAATTTCAAATTCTGAGGCACGATCGAAAGGGGACTCGATGCCTTGTTACCCTCTCTCTTGACCCTCTGTAATCGGCCAGGGGCATACCAGTTCCACTTTCCGAGCAGAGACATTATCGCAGGGACCATGTACATTCTGACCACCGTTGCATCCACGAGGATGGCGAAGCTCAGAGCGAATCCCAGCTCTATCAGCATTGTGTTGGTAGAGAGCATCATGGTGGCGAATGCCGAGGCCATTATGATACCGCAGGTGGTGATGATTCCCCCCGTCTGTTCGATGGAATGGGCAATGGCTTCGTTGTCGCTTTGGCCCTTCGAGGCCTCCTCCCTAATGCGAGTGGTCAACAGAATGTCATAGTCCATACCCAATCCCAAGCATATTACCAACAGAATGATGGGAATGCTCCACAGAATGGGTATGTTCAATGCTATCTGGAACACCAGGACCAGTGCAGCTAGGGTCCAGCAGATGCTGATCAATATCACTAATGAGCGTAAAGGGTTTATTACCGAGCCGAGAACGACCATGAGAACGACGTAGATCAGAACGATCGCTACAACCACGATGATCTGAAAATCCGACTGGGTCGAGCTCACGATATCATAGACCAAGGCTGTTGCTCCAGTTATATAGATCGCGGTTATCGTCGGATCGGTCTCAATGGAGGCGAGCGCAGAACGTATCTCCTTTAATGTGCCGATCGACTGCGGAGTGTACGGACCGTCAACAAATACCACTGTTATGCGAACCGCTCTGCCGTCCTCGCCGATCATCGATCGTATCCTAGCTGTGTATTGTGACGCGATATCGATCGAATACGACGACAAATTGACAAAGTTGATCGGCTCGGAACCTCCGTTCGGACGGGTTGGACTGATAACTTGCTGGACATCGCTCATGATCGCGATTGCCGATGTTGCATTCTCGATCGTGTTCATCTCCTTGATATTGAAAGAGCCAACAGAGGCCACTTTCTCTGACATGTTGAGCATGACATATGTGGGTATGATCTCTCCCTCACCGAACGCATCCCCCATGGAATCGTCATTTGTCGTTGGGAACAAACGACCGATAGTTGCATTTCAAATAATGGGTATTGTCGATAGCTCCTTGCCGCTTCTGAGCTCATATTGATGACTGTTGGATACTTCCTATGGTTCCCGTAAAATAATACGAAAATCGTGGTACTAGGTCGTCTTATTCGACATATGACGTTGTTTATAGTGTACAGAATCCGAATCTTTTAAATTCCCCCTGTCCCTTCACGAGAAAATCCAATCCGACAGATGATCAAATGAAGGCGCTATTTGAACCGAATTCCATTGCCGTGGTCGGAGCCTCAGCGGAAGAGCGAAAGATCGGGCATATCATGTTCAGGAATCTGATCGCATCGGGGTTCAAGGGAGAATTGTACCCTATCAACCCGAAGGCCCCCGAGATCCTCGGCCACAAGGCTTACCCGACGCTCACCGCCGTGCCTCAGCCGATTGATCTGGCCATCATTACGGTCCCGAGCACCTTCGTCCCCTCGGTCATGGAGGACGCAGGAAAGAAAGGTATCAAGGATGTCATCATTATCACTGCTGGCTTCAAGGAGCTGGGCAAGGAAGGCGCCCACCTGGAGAAGCAGATCGGCGAGATCGGCAAGAAGTACGGGATCCGGATCCTCGGCCCGAACTGCATGGGCATCATCAACGCCCACCACAACATGAACGCCACGTTCACAAACATCTATCCTAAGGCCGGACCGGTCGCCATCAGCTCCCAATCGGGAGCAGTGTGCAGTTCCATGCTGGACTGGGCGACCAAGTCCAAAGTGGGTTTCTCCAAGTTCGTCAGCACCGGGAACAAGGTGGACATCGACGAGGCAGACCTGCTAACTTACCTGAAGGACGATGATCAGACCAAGGTCATCGGGATGTACATCGAGGGGGCGAACCGAGGGAAGGCGTTCATGAGGAGCGCACTCAAGACTAGCCGGGCGAAGCCCATCATCGTGCTCAAGTCCGGAAGGACCAGCTGCGGCTCCAAGGCCGCTTCATCGCATACCGGTGCATTGTCCGGTAGCGACAAGGTGTATGACGCTGCGTTCAGGCAATCCGGGATCATGAGGGTCAACACCATCGACGAGATGTTTGACCTGCTCCAGGTCTTCGCCAATATGCCGTTGCCCAAGGGCGATGGCCTGGCGATCGTGACCAACGCGGGCGGTCATGGAGTAATGGCGGCGGACGCCTGTTCTGACTACGGGCTCACACTGGCGCAATTCACCAAGGAGACCATTGACAAGCTCAAGGCGTACCTTCCCGGAGAGGCCAACATCTACAACCCGGTCGATGTGCTGGGAGATGCGACGGCGGCCCGTTACGAATTCGCCATCAAGACGGTGATGGAGGACCCTAACGTCTCTTGCATTGCCGTGCTTCTCTCGCCCCTCGACACGGTTGATATCGGTGCGGTAGCGAATCTGGTGTCTTCGTTCGCCGGCCAGGTCCCGATCCCTATCGTGGCCGCTTTCGTAGGCGGTCACAAGACCTCCGAAGGCATCGACCTGCTCCGGGAGGCCAACATACCCAACTACGAGTCGCCGGACAAGGCTATTAGGGCGCTCGGGGCCATGGTCAAATACAAGAAGATGAGAGAAGAGATCAACGATACGATCATCCTGACCGTGGAAGGGGACAAGGAACGCGTACGAGAAGTACTGGACAAGGTCCATGCCGAGGGGCGGACCTCCCTAAGCGAGAGCGAAGGCAAGGAGATCCTAAAAGCTTACGGTGTCGGCGTTCCGGCAGAAGTGACCGCCAGAACAGCCGATGATGCGGCGAAGGCTGCGGTGAAGATCGGATTCCCGGTCGTTCTGAAGATAGATTCCCCGGACATCGCGCACAAATCCGATGTGGGCGGCGTCGTGGTGGGTGCGGCCTCAGAAGAGGCGGTCCGGAATGACTTTGAACTGATGATGTCGAAAGTTGCAAGCCGTGTGCCCGGCGCCAAATTGAACGGCGTCACGGTATGCCAGATGGTTAAGGGCAAAGAAGTGCTGGTGGGCATGACCCGGGACGAGCAGTTCGGGCCCGTGATCACGTTCGGCCTGGGAGGCGTCTTCGTGGAGATCATGAAGGATGTCTCTCAAAGAATCGCGCCGTTGACGCATTACAACGTCGAGTCGATGATAAAATCTATCAAATCCTACCCCATCTTGACGGGTGCGAGGGGCGGGAAGATGGCGGATGTCCACTCCTTGAAGGAGACGCTCGTCCGCATTTCACAGATCGCGATCGATTTCCCTGAGATCTCCGAGCTGGAGGTCAATCCGGTAATGGTCGGGGACGAAGGCAAGGGCTGCTACGCGGTGGACGCGTTAGTGACTGTAAGGAGGATGAACTGATGAGACCGTTATTCCTAAGCTCGGTGATGGAATGCTCCGGTAAGAGCATGGTGGCGCTAGGTCTGGCTAAGAACTACAAGGGAAAGGTCGGCTATTACAAGCCGTTCCGCGAGGATGTCCTCTGCATCGACAACAGGGTCGTCGACCGGGACACCTTCCTGATGAAGAAGGCCTTGAACCTGGACCACACTGAGGAGATGCTTTCACCACTGAAGTACGACATCTTCAGCCCGGTCAGTATGGACAGCATCACAGCCGGGTTTGAGAGGGTGAAAGGCGATGCCGATTTCATGATCATCGAATCGCCGCAGCTCTTCACCACCGGCGCGCTGCACCATGTCGAAGGAATAAGCATCGCCCAGGCGCTGGGTGCGGACATCGTGCTGGTGGCCACCGCCAACCCGGACGCTTTGGACAAGGTCGCACACCACGTCAGGCTGATGGAAAAGGAAGGGCTGAAGCTCAAAGGGGTCATCCTGAACAAGTCGGACGACCCCGCCGTGGAACGGCTGCTTGAAGGAGCGGGAGTGAGGGTCCTCGGCTCTATACCGGTCGCCCGGGAACTGGGTTATTTGCATGTCAGCGAGATCGCCGAGGCGCTCAACGCAGAAGTGCTGGCGGGAGAGGAGGGTCTGGAACGGACCATCGAGAAGAGGATGGTCGGTGGAATGACCGCCGAGTCGGCGTTGAAAGAAATGCGTCGTCTGCCCAGAAAGGCCATGATCGCCGGAGGGGACCGGTCGGACATGCTGACCGCAGCGTTGGCGACGGACACTTCCTGCCTCATCCTCACCGGAGGTCTATACCCGGCCAGACAGATCCTGGCAAAGGCGGACGAGCTCAAGGTGCCGGTGCTGCTGGTCGGACATTCGACCGCCGTCACCGCCGAAATGGTCGACCGTCTCATAGCCAGGATCAACCCGAATGATTCCGATAAGATCGAGCACATCGCCGATCTGGTCCGCAGGCACGTCAACCTCGAGGCCATTTGGAGCGATTGAACGGCAGGCCGGTCATCTCGATGATGGCGGGGCGGCCTCAAACATCTTCCTATTTTTAGCAAGGCCGGCAATTCAATCACCTGGTCAGTATCAAAGAGCGCCTTTTTCCTGATAGCAGATATATACCCTGAAATGACTGAATGGATTACGTAGGCGGGTCGTATTTCGTGGAAAAAAGTACGAGGATGTTGCCAGAAGAGCTGAAGCGCTTCTTTTTGGGGACCGGAGGTCATTCTTTGATCCTGCGGGGAAATGCTGGCGTGGGTAAGACCACATTTGCTTTGCAGGCGATAGAGGAGATCGACGAGATCGACAATTCGTTCTACTTTTCAACGAGAGTGTCGGACGCCCTCCTGCTCACGCAATTCCCCTGGCTGGCTAAAAAGGTCTATGGCGAGGACGTCGGGGATAGTGTCCAGGCGGAGATGTTGCGCAGGCAGGAGGAAGAGCTGGTCCAGGAAGCACAGGCCAAAGCCACCCTGGACGAAGATGCGGCGGAACCGAAGAGGCCGTGGTTCAGCCGTATGAAGCTGGTCTGGTGCAGCGGCA
Source organism: Methanomassiliicoccales archaeon (assembly GCA_050014375.1). Classification (GTDB taxonomy): domain Archaea; phylum Thermoplasmatota; class Thermoplasmata; order Methanomassiliicoccales; family UBA472; genus DASXVU01. The sequence continues at coordinate 14,739 of JBEKDM010000006.1, forward strand.
TCAACCTCAGAATGGGCCAGAACTTGCAGCAGACCCGAGTCGAACTGGAACCGTTGGAGAAGATCTACGAGGCCCTGGAACGCTGTGGCAGCGAACGGACCTTGGTGGTGTTAGATAGTGTCGATGCCATGGCGGAGACCTGCGGGATCAACCAGGCCTCCCTGATCACTACGATACAAAAGGACATGGTGGAACGACGCCGGGCCGATTTCATTTTCATCCTGGAAAGCAACGATAGATACCTGGACTATCTAGGCGATGGGGTGATCGAGCTGTCCGTCTCCGATCATCATAGGAGACGGCTCCGGGAGATGAGCTTGCTGAAGCTTCGCGGTACGCCCATCAGCCAACCGAAGTACCTTTTCACTTTGAACGGGGCGAGGATCAGAACATTCCCTGATAGGCCAGAATCCATGGTCATGAAGAAGAGATGGACCCCGATACCTGACATGTCCGGGAGGGTGTCCCTGGGGATGAAGGACCTTGACCGGATGATGCAGAACGGCGTTTCCCCGGGATCGATCGTGCTCGTCGAGCTCGGGCCGGATGTGCCGCCGGGCGCATGTAATTTGCTGGAGCAATCGATGGTCGCCAATTTCGCTACCCTTGGAAGGGGTGTGCTTTGGGTCCCGACCAAGAAGGAAACGTCGGGCGTAGCCAGAGAGAGGATGTCCGGGCTGATAGGCGACGAACGGTTCGCCAGGCAGGTCCGCATTCCGGAAGTGGCGTCGCAGATCGAAGGTGCAAATGACCCATACATCATGCCGGTGGAAGGCAATGATGTAGAAGCGGACCTGAGATGGAAATCAATCTCGTTCTCACTAAAGGGAACGTCGACACCGTTCCTGTCGATCATCGGATTTGACACGTTGGAATCGATCTATGGCCCCAATGTCATGGACAGTTTCGCCGACCATCTGGCATCCGTAAAGCGCAATAAGGCCGTGTTTGTGGGATTCATAACCCCATCGAGTCGGTCGAGGGACAAACTGGTGGACCTGGCGTCGCACCGCATCAGATTGGACCGGATCGGAGGGACGACGATCGTATATTGCGTTGAGCCGTTCACTGAATGCAATGCGATGGTGGTCGATAGAGAAGGCGATTCCGAGATCGCACTAGTCCCGATCGTCTGATGGCAAAATCGGCCTACCATCGGATCGCCAGGATCAGGTCCTCAAAATGTTTATTTGGTTTGTTCGTATCTTTCGGAAGCCATGGTGGATGTTAAGAATATTGAAAAGGGGCGTTGCCTGTGGCACACTGAGGACGGACGTTGCACCAATTGCAAAGCGAGACGCTTCCGGCACGATGCTCTGGGCATGAAAGAGGATTATGGCGAATGCCGTCCGGAGACAGACTACCGAACTTGCGAATTCCTGATGGAAAAGCTCGTCCTTCCCAGAAAATGACCGTACGCCTCTGTCTTGAACATAGCTGGGTTGCAATATGCGTCAGAACATCAAGCGGCTGAACTCCGACCTCACATCCACCGATATGGAGAAGAGGACTGCCGCGCTGGAAGAAGTCATGGACCTGGCCCAGAACAATGCTGGTGACCTGTCCTATATTCCAGCATTGCTGGTCGTTCTGGACCTGGGATCAGAGGTCGCCAGGCAGATGGCCTCCTGGTCCTTGGGAAAGCTAGCCCAAGCGGGAATAGGCGACAAGGTCGAACTGTATCAATTGATCGCGTCGCTGTCAGACAATGAGAGTGAGGTAAGGGAGAATGCTGCCTGGGCGCTTGGCGAGCTCGCCGGACAACACATCGGCACAAGGGAGGAGCTCGCCCCGCTGATCTTGCTACTGGGTGATAAGGCCGCCACCATCCGATGCATGACGGCCTGGGCGCTTGGACGACTGGCCCAACGAATGAACCTTATCGATGAAAGATCGATCATCCAACTGGAAAGGCTGGTCTCCGATGAGAGCATATACATTCGCAAGGGTGCGGAGTATGCTTTGCAACGCCTGAGAGAACGACTTTAAGCTAGTGCACGGCTCCGCTAAACACCAACCATCCGATGTTAACCCACCTCCAGAGAGAACACCGATCCTGTCGATAGAGAAAATGTCTGCAACGGAATTGAGCAAAGTTGATATTCTATAGCTATAATATCCTGTATCTGTGATATCAGATATCGAAGCAGCTATACTTGGGTTGCTTTGCGAAAGGTCACAATACGGGTATGATCTTGATCGGACGATCGATGAACGAGGCATGCGCAACTGGACCCGGATCGGATTCTCCTCGATCTATTATGTTCTGAAGCGCCTGGAGAAATCGGGCCTCATCAACAGCGGTCTCGAGGCTGTCGAGGGGAAACCCTCCCGCAGGAATTATACCATAACCGACTCGGGAAGGGCTGCGATGAAACATAAGATCGTCAGTGTCCTTTCCGGTTGCCCAAAGCAGGTCTCCCCCTTCGATATAGGACTGGCTAACATCAATCTGCTCAGCCGCCCGGAGGCTGTCGATTGCCTGCACAAACATATTGAATCGCTTGATGAAAGGGCGCAATTCCTGGAACATCATATTGCCGAAACCAAAGGCAGAGCCGACCCGTATCGGATAACGATGCTGTTCGAGCTGCCGTTGGTGCAACTGGAATCGGAACGTGAGTGCATAAAGAAATTCATCGCCAGGATTGAGCAGGGGGAAAGGGTGTAGATGGCGAGCATGGATACGGATCTTGTAATAGACGGTTTCGAGACCCTCGGCGGGAAACACTGCTGGTCTGCGTCGGCCCGTTCAGTCTTGAATTTCCACGGAATCAAGATGTCTGAGGAAATGGTGTTCGGGCTCAGCGGTGGTCTTTCTTTTATTTATTGGTACGGAAAAGGGATGCCCGCCCCCTTCGTCGGTGGTCGTTACGGAAAGGGAAACGAACCGATAGCTGACACATTCAGGCGAATGGGAGGGATGGCTGTTATAAAGGAGACATCCAGCAGCACAACCGCCTTGAAGGACCTCGTGGATTCTTTGAGACGTGGTGAACCTGCCATCGTCTTCGTCGACATGGCCTATCTGCCATACATGATGATGCCAGAGGACGCGCATTTCGGCGGCCATACCATCGTCGTTCACGGACTAGGAGTGGACGGTATGTCTACCGTGAGCGACAGAAGTGTTCGCCCCTTTGAACTGGCTCAATCCGACCTGCAGAACGCCAGAGGATCGAAATTCCCACCATTCCAGCCAAAGAACAGAATCCTGCAGCCAGGCTACCCGGAACAGGTCATAGACCTAGGGCCTGGGATCAGGGAGAGCATTTCGAACTCCTGCGACTCGATGATCCACCCGGTAATCAACAACTTTGGGCTCAAAGGCATCAGGAAATGGTCAACCGAAGTGAAGAAATGGCCTGCCAATTTCAAGGGGATGGCGTTATTCGGTTGCCTATTGAACTTGTTCATCTACATCGAGGTGGGCGGGACCGGGGGTGGGGCGTTCCGATCCATGTACGCGGATTTCCTGGATGAATCGTCATGCATCATCAAAGAGCCGGAGCTCTGTAAGGTGGGATCGGAGTTCAGAGGCTGCGGGAAGCAATGGTCGGAGATCGCCAAGGCAGCCATGCCGGACGAATGGAACTCGTTGGCCCAGGCGAGGCGCCTCATCGTGAAAAAGAACGTCCTGTTCGAGCGAGAAGGGCCGAGCGCCAAGGAAAAGATATTGGAGATCAACCGTGAGATGGACTCATACCTCATGCCCGTCATAAATGCCGAGTTCGATTCTATGAGCCCGGCAAAGGCAGAAAACCTAATGGTCGACCTGAGCGGAAGGATCCTTGATCTGGAAAGGGCAGAGGAATCCGCGTTCCGTTCATTGAAGGGGATCGTTGGGGAAGCATGATGATGGACAGCACGTGAAAAAAATATTATCCAGGTACGGCCCTAACGGCATGAGGCTATTAAATGGTCCAGTTCCGTCCTTTCCAAGGCTATGTCCCGAACATCGGCGCGCAAGAGAAGGTCACTGACCGTGTGTCCCCCCCGTATGACGTCATCTCGAAGGAGGAACTGGCGGAGCTTCAATCTCATCCGTTGAATGTCACAAACATCACTTTGGGCGGCATCGGAGGCAAATATGATGATGCTGGCAAGAGACTGGACTCGTGGATCTCGCAGGGCAATCTTGGTAAGGACGAAATAGAATCTTTCTACCTTTATCGGCAGACCTTCAACGAGAATTTTGTGAGGGCCCATAGGACCGGGATCATCGGCATCCTGAGGGCTGAAGGCTATGACCGGGACGGGGTCATTCCGCATGAGGAGACATTCTCCAAGGTGAAGGAGGACCGCCTGAACTTGTTGCGAGGGGTAGAAACCCACTGCGAATCGATATTCTGCCTCTATGACGAGCTCCCTAATGACCTTGTCAAATCCATGGAAAAGACCGCCAGGCCGGTCCTGGAATGGACGGAAAAGCAGGGCGTGACACACTCTCTGTCACGCATATCGGACCCACCCGTCGTACGGCGCATGATGTCCGAGCTCAGCTCCAAGAGACTGCTGATCGCCGACGGTCACCACCGTTACGAGACGTCGGTCAAGTATGCCGGGGAAAATCCGACCGACGAACGCAAGCAGTTCGTCATGGCCACCCTTATCTCCACCAAGGACCCGGGATTGATCGTTAGGCCGACGCACCGTCTCCTCTCCGGCATGGAGATCAGCGAGGACGACCTGATCGACCGGCTGGAGGAGTTCTTCTATGTGCGCATGTTCGACCATTTGCCGGAGATGATCGAGGCCCTCACCGCTTCCAAGGAGACGGCGCTGGGGCTTTGGACCAAGAATGAGCATTATGTCCTGCTCACCCCACGGGAAACGGACCCGAGCGATATTATGTGGTCGGTCGACACGTTCGTCTGCGAAAAGGTACTGCTGGACAAGGTCATCGTTCCCAGGGCGGGCAAGGATTTCAAGATCGCCTATGACCATGATCCGATCTCCGTCGGGGACAAGATCCAGAAGGGCGAGACGGACATGGCGGTCATCCTCAACACCCCGAATCTGGAAGCCATATGGCAGCTGGCGTTGGGAGGAAGGGTCATGCCGAAGAAATCGACATACTTCTGGCCCAAGATATGGTCCGGATTCCTCTACTACCGCATGAAATGAATCAGGTCGCCGGACCCATCCCACAGGTATCGTTCAGGATGTTCCTGAGCTCCTTGAACCGCTCCGGGTTGAGCTTGAACGCTTCCATGCACTCCTTGGAGCAGAAGTGATACTTCTCCCCCATGTATATGAAATCGAACTTGGAGTCCAGGCCGCTGATCTCCTGCCCACATACCGGGTCTACGGTGACGTGGCGGGCCTTTCCCACCATGAGCCGCGCGCCCATCTCGTGGCAGTTGATGATGCTGTCCGCCCCGACCATTTTCAGCTTCCCTTCGTTGTTACGGTCCTCGACCTCAGATACGACGTAGATCTTGGGGTTTAGGGTCTTTGCCGTAAGGACGACAATGAGGTTCTGAGAGTCCTTCATCGTCGCGATGAGACCTTTTGCCAAAGTGATGTTGGCCTTTTCCAGTACGCTCTCCGATTCGGCGTCTCCTGAAATGACCGGTATCCCCATCTCGACCAGGTTCTCCACCTTGGTCCGGTCGTTTTCGATCACAAGGAACTTCTCCCCCTTCTTAACGAGCTGCTCCATCACTTCCCTTCCCACGTTGCCATAGCCACAGATAATGTAATGATCTTTCATCCTGACCCTCCTCTCCGGCAGGCCCAGCTCTCTCCTTAGGTCGCGCTTTATGGCGAGGTCGAACAGGCTCTGCACCGTAGATAATCCAGCCGCTATCCCCATCACCATCACCAGGATGGCAATGAAACGGCTCAGTCCGGTGGTGGGGATAATATCCCCGTAACCGACCGTGAAGACCGTCGTCATGGTGAAGTACAAGGACACCAGGGGGTCCCCATGTACCGTAGGCTCTACGAACACGAAGGCCACAGTTCCGAACGCCAGTACCCCGATGAAGATCGAGATCGAATAGAACAGCCTGCGATTCATCCTTCATTCACCTGAGAATCCAATTGAATTAGCGACTGTCACCTATATTTCTATTGTTTCGAGGAAATCTTCGACAATCAAGCCAAGAAGATTAAAAAAGAGCCACTGGAGGGAATTGAACCCTCGACCTATGCCTTACCAAGGCATCGCTATACCTCTAAGCCACAGTGGCAGTGTTCCTCCCCAACCTGATTACTATTGATAAATCTTTCTAGGTTGTTGAGGGGTGGCGCCGCATCCTATGGCAAACCCTTTTGTCCATCCAGATGCTAAGGGACAGTGATGAAGGGAGAGATGAACGCGTTCGATATCATGGCGATATCGGGCGAGATGCAGTCGCTTGTCGGAGGGTTCGTCGACAAGGTGTTCAACTGGGACAAGAGGAACGTCCTTTTCCGGATCAACACCCAGCAGGGTAAGAAGGAACTATATTTCAAGGATACAAAGTGGCTCTTCGCGCCGGAATCGAAACCGGAAGCCCCGGACATCCCTTCGAGCTTTGCCGTCCATGCGCGTAAACTGCTCGGCAACGCCCGCGTGCAATCGGTCCAGCAACGCGAGTTCGACCGTATTCTGGTCATGAAGGTGGCGAACAAGGAAGCTGCGTTCGATGTCATTTTCGAGATGTTCGGCGAGGGGAACCTCCTCATCGTGGGCGAAGGCAAGATCGTGAACTGCATCGAGCAGAAGAAATGGCGTCACCGGGATGTGCTGATCGGTGCCGAATACCAGTTCCCCCTTTCCCGCTTCGACCCCAAGATGGGGGACCAGGATGGTTTCAAGAAAGCGATCGCTGGCTCGACCGCTGACGTGGTGCGTACGCTCGCCACCTCGGCAAATATCGGCGGGCAGTATGCGGAGGAGGTCTGCCTGAGGGCCGGGATCGACAAATCCCGCAAGGCCAAGACACTTACCGACGCGGAAATGAACGACCTGTTCCGTTCAATAGGCGATATACTCACCACCATCTCCACATCGCCGAGCCCGAGGCTGGTCTTTGATGGTGAACTGGCGGTCGATTTGTCCCCGATCGAGCTCCGCCTCCATTCCTCGTTGCGTTCGGAATCGAAGACTACCCTGTCCGAAGCGCTCGACCTGTTCGTGAGGAGCGTCCGTGTGGAGGAGAAGAAAGAGGAGAAGGATGAGGAGCTGGAACGACTCCTGCGCCAGATGGAACAGATGACCCAGAACGTCACCCGGCAGCGTGAGGAATCAGAAAGGCTAGCCGAGCGGGCGAACTCTCTCTACGTCAATTATCAATTGGCATCGAACATGCTAGCGCGGATGAAGGAGATCGCTTCCATGGCAGATTGGGAGGCGATCAGGTCGTCCATGATGAACCTGCCCGGCGTGGTCGCGGTCGACCCTAAGGGCCACAACGCCATCGTCAAGCTGGGCGAATTCGAGGTCAAGGTGGATTATACCGTCAACCTGGAGGAGAACGCCAACCTGCTGTTCCTCGAGGCCAAGGAGGCCAAATCAAAACTGGTCGGAGCGGAGCAGGCTATCAAGGAGACCGAACTGAAGGTCGCTGCCCGCAGGAAGAAGGGCGAAGCGATCGCCCGAACCGCCGTAAAGGAGGTCAAACCAACGAAACGGTTCTGGTTCGAGGCTTACAAATGGTTCGTCACCTCGGGCGGAAAGCTCGTGCTCGCCGGTCGGGACGCGCGTTCCAACGATCAGGCGGTGAAGAAGCACCTGACCTCGAAAGACCGTTATGCACATGCCGACGTCCATGGCGCCCCTTCGACCATCCTGAAGGACGGTGGCACTGCCACCGATGACGAACTGCGCGAGCTATGCCTATTCGCGCTGGCACATTCCAAGGCCTGGAACGCCGGGGTAAGTGAGGGTACGGCCTACTGGGTGGAACCGGACCAGGTCACCAAGACACCCGACGCCGGTGAGTTCGTTCCGCGTGGCGGTTTCGTGATCAGGGGCAAACGTAATTATGCCCATCATCTGCCGCTCCAACTTGCCGTAGGTGAGATCACGTACGAAGGCGCCAGAAAGATCATGTGCGGCCCCAGGTCGAGCGTGGAGAAGCTATCCACCAAATACGCGGTCATCGTGCCGGGCAAGAACGACTCGGGAAAGGCGTCTGCGGTACTGGCAAAGACGTTCGGAGTTCCGGAGGAAGAGATCGCGCGGATCCTGCCGCCAGGAGATGCGCTGATCAAGGAGAGACACAACCTAGAATGATGATAGGATGGCGCCCGAGCCGGAATTTGAATCCGGGTCTGGAGGTTCGCAGCCTCCTAGGATATCCAAGCTACCCCACTCGGGCCTTTTATTGAACGCCGGCACCGACGTCCAGTCGGAACCAGACATCAATAGGACGTGCTCATATCGAGCTTGCCCTTCTTTCTGGCAAGATAGTCCGCATACTTGAATATACCGATGGACAGGACCAGGAATATCGCCGCCGACAGCAGCAGGAACGACAGTATCTGGATGTTGGAATAATCACCCAATCCGCTGATGGTCGAGATACCCGAACCGGGAAGCATCGCTCTTCTCGTTATCTCAAGCCAATAAGTTATCGGAATCGCCTGGCCAACCGCCTGGCCCCAATCGGGAAGAATGGTCAGCGGGAAGATGGCCCCGCAGAAAAGATAGAACATGCCAGCCACGCCTTCGTTGATGCCGTAGCCGTGCTTCGCGGTCAGGAAAGTTATCCCGGCGAGCGCCACACCGATCGATACCATGCACAGTAGGCCGATCAACAGGGCCAAGGCCAGCAGTGCCCAGTCTATGTTCAACAGTGCCAGAGGTAATCCCAACGCAAGCATGCCGAAGGCAAGGGTGATGATGACCGCCATACCGGCCACCGCTATCTTCGCCGTGGCCCGTCCGATCAGATAGATGAACAGGCTTATCGGGGCCATGTATACCTGTTTCAGCGTCTGGTAGTGCTCCCGATCCTCATGGATCACCCAGGTGGTCCCGAACAGCGCCTGGCCAATGAAGATGTAGAACGCGTTCCCGAGGTACATGTAGGAGAAGAACGTCGGGTCCCCGGTCACCCCGCCGAACACGATGAGGTACATGACGACGATGATCAGCGTTCCCGCGATCGGTTTGGCGATGGAGTAGATGATGAACAAATACCAATTGGTCCAATTGGCCTCCATCTGCCAACCCAACCAGGAAGCCCAGCGGAAGGTGCGCCAATTGTTGGCCAGACGTTGCTTTATTGCCATCTCAGGGTCAGCCTCCCTTCCCTCTTGCTCATCGTCTCCATGAACTCCAGGAAATGCCTGGCCAGTACGAAGAACAGAACGGCCAGGACTGCCAGGATGATGATCTCGAGATCGACCGGAAGGAACCCGTTGGAACTGGCCCCGAACAACAGCTGGCGCATACCGTCAAGACCCAGCGTGATGGGGAGTATGGATGCCCCCAACGCGACCCAGTAGCCCAAGGCCCGTACCGGGAAGTAGAAACCGGATACCAGATAGATCGGTTCCTGAAGCAGTGAGGTCATTTGCATGGCTGACCGGCCCCACATCAGGAACAGCGAGGAGAACATCATGCCCATCCCGTACAGTGCAATGAGCGTGAGCGAGAACACCAATGTCAGCTCCAGCGGCTGTGTGAGCGTTAAATGCACATTGAACAGGAGCACGCCAAGGAGCACGGTCGAGACCGCCCTAATGGTGGTCATCAGCATGCCACCTAGAGCCATGCCCCCCAGCACGCTCATGCGGGACATCGGGGCGAGCATGTACAGCTGCAGGTTACCCACCTCCTTCTCCCAATAGAACTGGGTCGCCATGGACCAGAGGACGTTCATCCAGTAGGCGGTCATGGCGCCTCCGATGACGATGAAACCGGCGTACATCTCCGGTGCGTTCATGGCCCGGTAAAAGAAGATGTAGGCGGCGATCCCTAGCAGCGGCAGGAATATGTCGAAAAGGATCCAGGATGGCTCCCGCAAGACCCCCAGGACTCGAGGGTAGGCTCGCCCGATGATCGCCCTTCCGTTCAACCGCCAGTCGATCATTCGAGGCCTCTCCCCACCATCCGTATGAACACGTCCTCCAGCGTCGGCTCGTTCTTGTTGAACGAGATGATCTTCGCGTTGCGCTGGGTGAGGTATGAGATGATGTCGGAGATGGCGGATTCATCCTCGGTTACGAGCTTCATCACCGTGTGCTCGCTGGTGGTCTCGACCGAGTATCCGGTGATGCCGCGTATCGACGACAGTCCGTTCACGTCACCGAAAGGTGTGGTCTCGATGCTGAAGGTAGAGTTCTTGGATATCAGCTTCTTCAGGTTCCGGGGCGAATCGCACGCCAGGATCCGTCCCTGATCGATGACGGCGATCCGATCGCACAGCTCGTCCGCCTCGATCATGTAATGCGTCGTCAGCAGCAACGTCTTCCCCTTGTTGTCCTTGACCCAGGAGCGGAGATGTTCCCGGATGATCAGGGAAGCGTTCACGTCCAGGCCGAGCGTCGGCTCGTCCAGGTAGAGCAGGTCGGGATCCGTGACAAAACCTCGAACAACGTTCATCTTCTGCCGCTGGCCAGTGGATATCGTGCGCACCTTGGCGTCGCCCTTGTCGAGAAGATCGAACTTGACCAGGAGTTCATCGATGGTGGCCTTGGCCTCCTTCCCGGGGATACCGTAGAACTGCGAGAACATCCATAGGTTCTCCCTGACCGTCAGGAGCCCATATCCGGACGTCTCACCGCCAGACACCATATTGATGCGGGGACGGATCTTGGCCGCTTCCTTGACCACGTCATAGCCCAGCACCTTTGCTGAGCCGGATGATGGCAATAACAATGTGGATAGGATCTTGATAAGAGTGGTCTTGCCAGCACCGTTGGGCCCTAGCAGACCGAAAAGCTCGCCCTCCTCGACCTGGAGGTCCAGATGATCAAGAGCTACGCTTGGTTCGCTCTTCTTTCCGCCGAAAAGTCTAGTGAGGTCCTTGACCTCGATAGCGTGGACCATGGCTCACCTGGATTCTAGGGAGCCATGATATAGATATCGCCTAGAATTCCTGGTTCTGCCAGTAGCGGGATATATACCCGGCGATGCGGTTCCTCATCACGATCGACGAAACGTCGGTGAGCTTGGATACCAGCACCTTGTTGTTCTCGAAATCGGCAGAGCATGCCCTGGGGTACTTCTGCACGAGTTCCATAGCGACACGCTTTATGTAAGTTGGTCGAACGTTGCCCATATTCACGACCTTGAGTGGAAGCGCCAAAAGAGTTCAGTCTATATAAGCCTTTTTCATCGCTTTTTCCTGGGGTGCCCGCAGGACATCTTGCCCTCAGGACAAGGCCCACGCACACATCCCGGTCCGGCATCCTTGAAAATAGAGGGGGAGACCTTGATGACCTCTTCTAGCATAAGATCAGCCACCATTCTTATCTCCCACTGCGCCCGGTTGCAGCATCTCATGGTGAAGAAGTGCAGGAGTTCCCGGGCATTCATAGTGACCATGATGTTGGTGGTGCAGGCGTTCGGGAGCACGTACCTGGCATCCTCCACCGGAATCAGCTCGGCCAGTTTCTGGTAGGCGTCCCAGGCCTGTTCCATCGCCTCCTTGAACCGCCTTTCCGCCTCCGGTTTTCCTTTTACCGTGAGGGGGACGACATAGTCTGGAGTGAGCAACGACACATAGCGCTGCGACTGCTGGGAAAAGGACGCCAATCTGTGCCTGATCAGCTGATGCGTCATCGCCCGGGAGACGCCTTCCAGCGAGAAAGTGTAGTAAGCGTGTTCGATGATCGAATGATGCCCCATCCCCACCACATTGTCGATGAACTTGCCTGCCTTGCTCTCATCCACATTCTCCAGTATCTTGGATGGCGTGTCTGAGGAATAGCAGGTCCGGGCGGCAGTGGCACAAAGTACCTCCGCGTGGTTGGTGTAGGATAGCAGCTTGACCTTCATGGAACTCCATGGATATCTTCAACCGGATGATTAATTCTTTTACTCCGTTCGGACGGTGAACTGGATGTGGGCCTCGGAAGTGCCGGACCCGTTCCGGACGTCCTTGATAGGGATGTCCTTGAGGGCTTTGAGGCGGATCACTTCGACATCTGGACGATTGATCAGAGTCACGATCCCGTCGATGTGCCCATCCCCCACGACAGCGACCACGTTGCCGAACTGGATCTCCGCACCCATTATCCGACCGCCCATCAGCTGGTTCCGCTCGTCGATGAGCACCCTCTTGATCGTGGGGAACTCCTTTCCCATCTGTTCCAGGTAGTTGGCCTCGTTTTCCTGGAAGTTCTCAATCTCGTTGTCGATGCGTTTGCGGCTCATGAGCAGGCCGCCCACGCTGGAAACCATGAGCAGCACCCTCTCCCGGAAAGACATCTCTAGCCAGAGCCGGTTGAAAAGGTTCCCCGCCTCAGCGTCTATCAGCAGCATGCTGGCGTTGATCTCCTTGGCCTCGTCCGCAGCCGCCAGCATCTCGTTGCCCACCTCGCCTCCATATTGATGGGCCATACGTTTCTGCATGAATGCCAGCAGTTTATAGGGCAACGGCACATCCCCCCGCTCCCGGGGTTGGCGAAGCGACTCGTACCGTTCCTGGTCGAGCTCGATGCACACCGCCCCAGGATTCCTTTCCCGGATGACCTGCTTCACCTGTGCGGCGATGTCGAAGACGTGCCCGACCCCGACTAGCGTTATCATGGTAATGCCAATGGGTTTGAGATTATTATAAGGCTCTCACTGCGGACGTTTGCTGGCCACGAGAAAAAGTGACTTGTATCCACGTGTGTTCACCTTTTGCTCTTCCTCTTGTTCCTTGCTGGGTCTCTTTCTTTCTTACGTCGGCTCAGGATTAATCCCAGCACTATTGCAAGGAAGACGGCCGCGCCGGCCGCGAACCACACCCAGTCATAGCTGTCGGATGCGGAGCCGACATTATTGGCAGAGACACTGTTCCCGATGCTGGTAACGTCGACGCTTATGCCCTCGCCATCTCCCGCGCAGGTGTTGCTCTGGACCGTATTGTTGGAGCATCGCAGAAGTATCTGGATGCCCTTTCCGCTGTTGTCGTTGCATATATTGTTCTCGATCGTGTTGTTCATACAATCCAGGTAGAGGAGGATCCCGGTCTGGGCATTGTCGTTGCAGGTGTTGCCCTGGACATTGTTGTCAGAACTTGAGTTGTAGAGGTAGATGCCGTAATACCCGTTCATCCGGCAGAGGTTCTCTCTGATCAAGGTTCGGTTCGACGAATACAGATAAATTCCGTAATGGCCGTTATTATCGCAATCGTTTCCTTTTAGGATGTTCTCGGTGCCTGAGGAGTAGAGGAATATTCCGACCTCCAGGTTATCGTCGCATGTATTCGCCTGGATGGTGTTGTTGATGCTGGCACTATAGAGGTAAACTCCGAAGTGGACATTATTGTCGCAGGTGTTGCCTGCCACTGAGTTTGACCACGAACTGTACAGGTATATGCCGTAGTAGCTGTTGGACCCGCAAACATTTTCCTTGACCGCGTTGGAATATGAACCGCCCAGGAAGATGCCGTAGTAGCCATTGTCGTTGCAGACATTGGCGGTAACTGTATCGTTGCTGGATGTATCCAGGAAAATGCCGTAGTAGCTGTTCTGGCCGCATGTGTTGCCGGAAACAACACTGGAGTTGGACCCTTCCAGAGTTATCCCGCTCCGGGTCTCGCTCCCGCATATGTTCCCTGAGACGGTGCAGTTGCCTGAGGCCCCAAGGAGGATCCCATGGTCATCATTCTTGCAGACATTGTTGGAAACTGTGTTTGTACCCGATCCGTACAGGTATATGCCATAGCCTTCTCCGCTGCATGTGTTGCCGGAGATCGTGTTAACGACACTCGACCCGGCCAGGTAGATCCCGGTGTCCGCGTTGCCGCTGCAGATGTTGTTGCGGATCGTGCTCGAAATCGATGCGTAAAGGTTGATCCCGTCGTAATCGTTGCTGTTGCAGGTATTGTCTTCCAACAATAATGAGGATGAGCTGTAAACGAAGATGCCTTCGCTGTTCCCGTCGCAGAGGTTGTTCCTTATGATTGCAGCCCCAGTAACGTTGCACAAGGTAATCCCGGCCCCATAGTTGTATGGATAACCATCGGTATCGGCACAGACCGCCCCATGGAGCGAACAGTTGGCGATGATCAGGTTCGCGGTAATATTGCCGATGTAGACGGCATTGTAAGAACCGGTGGCGTTTATCTCGAGGTTCTCGATGATATATGGGTTCGCCGGGGACCCGCTCCCCGGCCAGCCCTCGGCGGTCGCCTGCGAGACGAGATCTGGGTCGCTGTCGATACGAATGGGGGGCTGGCTATTGAGACCCGTATCCGTGGTCAAGCTGGTCCCCGCCCCAGTAGCGCTGATGATGGCCACTGACTGGCCGAACAAACCCGCCAGCAGGAGCACCGAGAAGAATATCGATGCTGCAGCGGCGTTGTGCGATGTCCTGGATGCTGTCTCTTTCATTTTGATACATCCTAGTGCCGATAGTAGCAACTAGTAAGTTAAGGGCATTTTTTCTGTTTATTTAGATGTACCGGACTTATGCTCCGGCCTATTCTCCCAATCCTTTAATATCCTCCTCCTTCCTCGGCTGGTCTATGCCGAACGAAAGACATGATTTTGGATTGGTCGCATTCGATATGGACGGGGTCCTGGTCGATTATGAATCATCGTGGACATGGGTGCATGACCACTTCGGCGTTAAGAGCGAAGAGTCCATCAGAGCCTTCGTCAAGGGCGAGATCGATGACATGGAGTTCATGCGCCGAGACATCGCCCTATGGCTCGGCAAGAAGCCCAACCTGTGCCAGTCCGATATCGACACCATACTCGAGCCGCTGCCCATCGTGGAAGGCATCCAGAGAACCGTGGACGAGCTGAAATGGCACGGCATCAAAACGGTCATCGTGAGCGGCGGTCTGGATGTGGTCGCGAGCAAGATCGCCAAGCGCTTTGGCTTCGATGACTGGGTAGCGAACGGTTTCGCATGTGATACGACCGGCAAACTGACCGGAGAAGGGGTGCTCCGGGTGGAGCTCTCCAACAAGCGCCAGGCGGTGGAGAGGTTCTCGTCCGCATACGGCGTGGACCGGGAGCACATCTGCAGCGTTGGCAACAGCTTCATTGACGTCTCGATGTTCGAGGCATCCAAGCTCAAGATCGCCTTCAATCCGATCGACGATTACGTGGCTCACCAGGCAAACGTCGTGGTCCGCAGCAACGATCTCTCGGACGTGTTGCCACATATCCTTGGCCAGGATTCCGGATTGAAGGGCTGAGCCTATTCCCGGAACCCGTACTCTCCGATCAGGGGAACGAAGAGCACGCCTCCCCGGTCTTCCTTTTTCATCTTGCCGTTGACCTTGGTGACCAGGTAAAGCTCCTGATATATGCGTCCGCCTACCGGGATCAGCATCTTGCCCTTCTCCTTGATCTGTTCAAAAAGCGGTGGAGGAACATCCGGTGCCCCGCAGGCGACGCTGATTCGGTCGTAAGGCGCATGTCCCGGATATCCCATCGAGCCGTCCGCCACGATGGTGGTGACCATATCGGCGTATCCAGTCGCCTCCAGATTACGTTTGGCATGATCCGCCAATGATCTTATCCGCTCGATGCTGTAAACATGCCCGTCCGGTCTTACCAGCTCGGCGATCACCGCAGCATGGTAGCCGGAGCCGCCCCCTATCTCAAGCACCTTTTGCCCGGGACGGAACTCAAGACCGCTGACCATCATCCCGACCATGTGCGGCGCGGAGATGGTCTGTCCCTCTCCGATCGATAGCGGAGAATCCACATAGGCGACGCTTTCCATATCGGAAGGCAGGAAACGGTGCCGTTCCACCTTCTCCATGGCGGCAGCTACCTTATCACCCTTTATAAAACCGGATCCGACCAGTTCTGCGACCATCCGTTTGCGCGCTTTCTCGGTTCCCATTGGACCTTCAGGAGTATGTCGTCCTGGCCTTCTTGGCATAGATGCGGACGATGTCCCTGGCTCGCACGGCGCCACTCTTGGCCATGCCGCCATCCGATGTCTTGATCGAATGGATGACCACTTCCTCGCGTCCCAGCGTCATCAGGTCCCCGACGAAGAACTCCTCGTCGGGTGTCGCGGTGATGTCAACAGCCAGCGTCTTGCTGCCCTTGTTGACCGCTATCCTTACCCTGACC
Source organism: Methanomassiliicoccales archaeon (assembly GCA_050014375.1). Taxonomy (GTDB): domain Archaea; phylum Thermoplasmatota; class Thermoplasmata; order Methanomassiliicoccales; family UBA472; genus DASXVU01. Next base: position 30,933 of record JBEKDM010000006.1, read on the forward strand.
TTATCAAACTTCTTCGCCCACAGAGTGGAAATCTCCTCCGCCTTCGCTTTCATCACGCGACGTCCGTCCACCTCCAACCCGGTGATGAGGACCGGCATGTCCTCGACGAACATCTCGTCCTCGTACGATACCAGGTCCCCTTGGGACATCTCCACCTCGTAGCGTTTGGAATTGGCCATGTCCGATACGATGATCGGGACGAGCACTGACTTCGGTTCCCGGACCACCGTGGTATACACCTTGCAGCATTGCTGGCACTTGACTGTCGTCTCCAGTATGTCCCCTTCTTTGCTGATCTTGCCCCTCAGCACCTCATGCATTGTCTTCTCTCCGCAGTCCGGACATTCGAGGTTTAGGGCGTTCGGTACGTTCATATCACTCAACACAGCGATTAAGCTCTGTTCTGGATAAATCTATCGTTTCGACGGTCTACTTCGAACGGGGTATCGTGCCCCGGTATTACAACGTCGGCAAAGTCGACTATCTTCTTCATGCTCCTCAGGGCAACTTCCCTATCGAACACGATCCCGGGGGGAATCCAGCGCCGCACGTTCTCGAAAGTGGGTATGGCGTCACCGACGATCGCGTACTTTCGTTCGGCCTCTACGAACACGCTCATGGTCCCGGGCGTGTGTCCGGGGGTATGCACTAGACTGATCCCCGGGTACAGTTCCAGGTCCGCCGGCACAGGGACGAACTGACGGTCGGGGGCCTCATTCTCATGGGCCATCTGGACAGCATAGCGGAACAGATCGTTGTTCGAGCAATGGTCAGAATGAAGGTGCGTGTTCACCACGATGTCCACCTGGTCTGGGTCGACCTCGTTGGCGGAAAGCGCATCGATCAGCCTCGGCCGATACTCGCCGTCGCTCGTGTCGACGATCATGATATGCTCCGGCCATGTGACCATGGTGACCGACGAGTGGGCTTCCAGTATCGCCTTCTCGCTCCTCACGATGCGGCCTTCGCACAGCACGATGACAACAATTTCGCTCATTTTAGTTGAGATTCGAATCCACAGGTGCACTTAAGACTGTTTGCCTTCCATTTCGGGTGGTTGCCACATTTGGGGCAGACGGCATGCTCTGCGAAGTACTCCAACCAGGCGTTCCTGATATCCGGGTTGGTCTCGCCCCGGATCCGGTCTAACGCGTCCTTGAGTTCCTTCGTCGTCGCCAGCGACTCAAGGCCTGTCACGTCCACCGCCCGGGGCGTCTTGGCCAGGGATTGCGGATACAGGTGCGCCACCAGCATCCCGGCGAGGAAACCGCCGAAGTGAGCCCCGAAACCGATACCGCCTCCGACGAGAGCGTTCGGCGTGGAGAATGCCAGGAACACCTGCCAGGCGAACCAGGAGCCGACCGCCAGCCAGACCGAGACGGCAGGAAGGAAGATGATCAGGAGGAACATGGGGACCTTGTCCCTCGGATAGAGCAGTAGCATTGCGCCCATGACACCGGCGATCGCCCCAGAGGCGCCGATAAGCAGGGTCGACGACCCGTTCAGCAGGACCGACTCGACCAGAGTGCCAGCCAAGCCGGCGATGAAGTAGGTAGCCACGAACTTGTTCTTTCCCACCCTCTCCTCATAGGAGTTGCCGATGAGGAACAGGAACAGCATGTTCCCGATGACATGGAAGAAGCTCGCGTGGATGAACAAGTTGGTGAAAACGGTGTATAGGTTCTGACCGTTGGAGAAATAGGTCGCCCGGAAACCGAGATCTGTCTGGACAGCGGTCAGCCCGCCGGAGAACGGGGTCACCGGTGCCAGGAGGGTGAGCATAAAAACGATGAGATTGGCCACGACCAGGACGTTAGTGTAGCTGAACCGCCTCATGAAGCCGACCACGACCGCTACTAACATGACCGCTATTGCCAGGATCGAGAAGATGTCCATGGGGGCTCGGACGCCATCAAGCGCTCAACCGCTTAATATTTGTTCGCAACGACCCAAGAAAAGCATGCAATCAATTTATCACACTGCCCGGGAATGCTGTAATAGGCCTGAGACATGAAACTGGACACATCAATAGTGGTGGATTGCCCGGAGAGCGTTTATTGCCCCTCCGATGATACGTTCCTTCTGATCGATGCGCTGGAGATCGTTCCAGGCGACCGCACCTTGGAGATCGGATGCGGCAGCGGTCTCGTCTCTCTGCATCTGGCCAAGGCAGGAGCTCTCGTGACCGCGGTCGACGTTAATTATGAAGCGGCGATCTGCGCCAAGGTAGCCGCCAGCCTGAACGGCCTCAGGTTGGAGGTGATCCGGTCGGACCTGTTCCAGAACGTTCAGGGTTGTTTCGACCTGATCGTGTTCAACCCGCCCTATCTCCGTGGTGAAGGCACAGCCGTGAGCGATCTGGCATGGGCCGGAGGAAGGACCGGGACAGAGACATTGGGCAGGTTCCTGGAGCAGGCGCCGGCGCACCTGAACACCGCCGGTAGGATCGTGGTCATCGTCTCGTCCGATATGGTGCAGACCCCGCTCAAGGAAATGCTCGACCCCTTCCAGGTCAAGGAGCTTCGGGCCCAGCACCTGTTCTTCGAAGAGCTTCGCGTGCTGGAGCTGCGTCCGCGCGAGATCATGAGCTGAGCAGTTTCTCGATCTCCTTCTTCAGCAGCTCATTGATGGTCTTACCGTCCACCTTGCCGCGGAGCTCGGCCATAACCGGGGCCATGAGAGGGCCTATGGCCGCCATCTTCTTCTCCCTGACGAAATGCTCGCGCTCCCTGACCAGTTTGGCGATGATGGCGCTCGCCTCCCCGCTGTCGACCTGGGTGATGCCCAGTGCCGCTATCGACGCCTTTACCTCCTTACCGGTCGCCATATGCCGCAGAATGTCGGGCAGGGCTTCCTTGGTGAATTGACCTCTGATCAGCGCATCGAACAGCTCCCGGATGGCGGCGTCCGATATGGAGGAGACGTCCGCGCCCTCCTTCTCCAATTCCGGATAGGTGTTCAGGAAAGTACGCGCGGCCACGCCTGCCTGGTCCTTGGCCGCCAGCTCCTCGAACAGCTGCTCGAACCCTTCCCTGACGATCTGCGTGGCCTGCTGCTTATGGATGGCGTAGGTGCTGACAAAACGGTTGATGATCTGTTCCGGCAGCTCCGGCAGGTTCGATCCTATCTCGGCCATACGCTCCGCGGTGATCGGTATCGGCTTGACATCGGTCTCCGGGTACATCCGGCCCGCACCTGGTAACGGCCTGGAGAAGGCGCTGCTTCCGTCCGGCTGCGGATCCCGGGTCTCCTCCGGAACGCCGTCCAGCGCCGTCCTGGCGCGTTCTGCCGCTGCTTTCAATGCCGCATCGGCCTTGACCGGGTCGTCGGCGCAGATGGCGAACGCATCCCCCTCTCCCAGCGCCATGGCCGTCCTGAGCTCGTTCACCGTCTCGGGCGTGATGCCATAGCCAGGAAGCTCGTCCGAATGGAATATGCCCATCACCCCGCGGGTGCGGGCATGCTGGGCCATCTCCGCGCCCAGCCGGAGCTTGCCGTCCGCGCTCTTCATTACGCCTACGAAGCCGGGAAGCCTGATGCCCAGGACCTTGCCGCTCTTGGCCAATGCAGAGGTCACGACCTTGGATTTGGATGAAGCGAATATCGGAGTGTAGTCGACCACCTCGCCGGCGACCTGGGTCACGCCCCTCTCCTTGAGCATGTCCCTGATCTTGAGCAGCGAGCGCTGCCTCTCGACCTCCTTTTCGACGTAGGTCGGCAACAGCTTCAGGTCCTGGACGCCTTTGATCTCCACGCGTGCCCCGCCGGGGATCGATATGTTGACGTCCTCGCGTATCGTGCCCAGACCGCGCTTCACCTTCTTCGTTGCGCGCAGTATCGAGCCAAGGCGTTGGGCCACGTCCCTGACCATTTCGCCGTCATGCATGTCCGGGCCGGTGGCGATCTCGATCAGAGGAATACCCAACCGGTCCAGTCGGTACGTGACCTCGCTGGCCTTGGTCTCGACCTTGCGGGCCGCGTCCTCTTCCAGACAGATCGAGAGAATTGAAATGGACTTCCCGTTGACGTCGAGGACGCCGTCCGTCGATATCAGGGCGGTCCTCTGGAAACCGGAGGTGTTCGACCCGTCGATGACGATCTTCCGCATGTAGTGCACTTCGTCAACGGTCCTCGCCTTGAGCAAAGCGGACACGATCAGGGATGCCTGGACCGCGTCCTTGTCCGCATCGTGCGGCGGCTCCTCGTCCGCCTCGACCAGACAGCATCTCGATCGGGGTGCCTGGTACCTGAAGCTCATCTTCCTGGCCGCTTGCGCCAGCACCGCCCGGTCTATCTCTCCCAGCTCGGACTGGGACGGCCTCAGCCGGCGCAGGAGGGTGGATCCCTCTTCCTCCACCAGGTCGGATTCGCAGGAGCAGAACAGCTTCTTGGTGCTGAGCTGCTGGTGTATCTCGATGCCACAGGTAAGTTCGTGCTCAGTCATCGATCTCCCTCCTTTCCGTGATCTCGCCGCGGAGATTCGCCATCATCATCTGACGGACCTCGCCGTCATCCGAGGTCTGGCCCAACACCCACATCAGTTTGATGTAGGCGGTCTCGGGCAGCATGTCCTCGCCTGGGATGACGCCCGCCGTTATCAGGTCACGTCCGGTGTCGTAGACGTTCAGGTTTACCCGGCCATAAAGGCACTGAGAGGTCATCACGACCTTGGTCCCGGCCTTGATGGCCTTGTCGATCGCCTTGACCATATCCTTGGAAACATGACCGAGCCCGGACCCGGCGAAGACCACCCCGTGGTGGGAGGACAGTACTGACTCGAACGCCGTCGGGGACATGCCCGGATAGAATTGAACCAACGCCACATTGTCATCCATCCCTTGCCGGAGGAAGACCTTGCCCTCGGTCCGTTTCTGATGGTCTGCCAAGTATTCGATCCCGCTCTCGAACCCTATCCGGGCGATGGGGCCACAGTTCACGCTGTGGAAGGCGTCACGACGACTTGTGTGCATCTTGCGCACCTTGGTGCCCAGGTGGACTGCCCCGGCCGTGTCCGAAGAGGTATCGTGCATCAGCACGTAAACCCCGGCGGCGTCCCCTTCCACGATGAAGCGGGCCGAGGAGACGAGATTGGTGTGAGCGTCTGTGGAAGGCCTGTCGGAGGACCGCTGGGCCCCGACAAGGATGACCGGCTTGGTCAGACCTTCGAGCATGAATGACATGGCCGCCGCGGTATATCCCATGGTGTCCGTGCCATGCGGGATGATGCACCCGTCAACACCGCCGTTCAGCCTGTCAGCAACAGCGGCGGCGAGCTCCTGCCAGTGGTCAACTGTCATATTCTCGCTGAAGATGGAGAAGATCACCTCGGAGCGCACGTTGCAGATCTCCCCGATCTCCGGCACCGCTGCGACCAGGTCATCGGCCGACAATGCTGGGTGAACCGCACCGGTGCGGTAATCGACGTAGGAGGCGATCGTGCCGCCGGTGCCGAGCACCGCCACCGTCCTCTTGTCCTTGGAGGGAAGCATGTGGTGCGGCTTCCTTTCCTTCGGCTGGACCTTGGAAACTACTTCGATGGCCGTTGTTGGGCGGGTCCTGACGCCGATGTTGTATCCGGATTTGAGCTTGATCACGACCACGTCCGGGTCGCTGAACTCGTGATGGGGCATCAATATGCCCCGGTACGCCCGACCTGTGTCCCTGACCAGGACGGTGTCGCCTTCCTCGGCGTTGAGCTTAACGAGAACGTCAAGGAGTCTTTGAGAATAACCCATCAAATGCACCTGGCGTAGAATGCGCGTTCGTCACTTAATCATTTTGCGCGCTTGGACTGATGGTCAGGAAAAAATGAGAAAAAGGAAAAAGGTTGGAAAGGACTGGAAAAGGGGTTTCTATCACAACCCTGTTCTTGCGTACAGGGCCACCGGATGGACTCTCCGCAGCAAAACAGACGAAGCCCTGGACGCGGGCCGGGACAGGAAGGCCCGCGTCAGCCTGTCGAGGTGGGAGAGGAAGGGCGAGCGAATCTTGATCCTCTACTGGTACCAGGCCGGCATGTGCATTGTACTTGACAGGTCCGAGGAA
>JBEKDM010000007.1:0-35907 GCA_050014375.1 Methanomassiliicoccales archaeon
GCCGGCGATCTAGACGGAGAGGTCAGGTTCGTACCTGATTCATATCCCGTTATGTCAATTCATTGATTGAAATACATGGTCCACATGGCTTTCCAGACCCCAAACAATCATAGAATAAACCAATAACGAATGTCCATCAGGTTCCTGCTTCTTGTCATAATGAACTATCTGGAAGCTGGTAATATCACGAAATGAAATTGGCGCCATTGTAATATAATAAGAAAAGCCATCAATAGCCGAAAGGGGAACGCGACTTGGGCTCTAAAAACGATTTCTGCAAGGATGACAGTTATTTCACCGCGCTAGTAGATGCATCTCCTGACATAATTACCATCGTAGACCCCGAGATGAACATATTATTCGCGAATTCCACAGTGAAGAGAATGCTGGGATTTGATCCAGACTCTTTGGTGGGCAAGAAGATAAATGATTACATCCACAGCGATGACGTTCCAATTCTTATCGAAGCATTGACGCGAGTGGTCTCCGGCGGAAAGGTCAAGACGATAGTCCTTAGAGTAATTCATTTCGGGGGTAACTGGAGATGGCTGGAATGCCACGGGATCCTGGTCATCGATGCCAAAGGACAGAGAAGGCTCGTGGTGCATGCCTCGGACATCACTGATCATCAGGAATCCGAATCGGCCTTGGAGATGGCCAACAAGAAGCTCAACATTCTTGGTTCGGCCACCAGGCACGACGTCCTGAACTCATTGACCGGACTCTTCGGATATCTGGAACTGGCTGAATCCAAGACCAGCGACGAGATACTCCTCCGCTATATACGGAAGGCTAGGACTGCCAGCGAGGTCGTCAGGAAGCAAATGGAGTTCACTAAGCTCTATCAGGAGATCGGGTCGAAACGTCCTGATTGGATTAACGTATACGAGACCATCCATGGGACATTGGGTTCGCTCCCACCAAACGACGTGCAGATAAACATTGAAATCGCTCCCATCGAGATTTATGCCGACCCCATGATCGAAAAGGCATTTTACAACTTATTGGAAAACTCATTAAGGCACGGTGAACGGGTAAAGAAAGTCACCGTCAGCAACCAGCTGGACGAGGCAAATATGAAGCTCATCTTCCAGGATGACGGTAAAGGCGTCAACAGTGAGGAGAAGGACCTCATCTTCAAACGCGGTTACGGCAAGAACACTGGCTACGGATTATATATGACCAAAGAGGTCTTGGGAATAACCGGATTGTCCATAGTGGAAAACGGTGTGCCGGGCAAGGGGGCCCGTTTCGAGATAATGATACCGGCAGGCAAATATCGCCGGCTCGGTTGATCGTACCTCGGTCACTTGCTGATGCCGATGGCCTTATCGGTCATGTGGATCGAGCGCATCGGATCATTCTCAAGCTTCATCATGGCCCGGATGCAATCGACATTCTCTGGCACCACATCGCTCTCCTGGTGAACGGCCTGATAATAGTAGAGGATGTTATCGACCATCTTGACGCCGTCCTTCCAGACCACAATCTCATTGAAATCACCGCGCGGTCGCCCCAGGTCCCTGGCCAACTCCATCACCTGACCGGTTGACTTGATGCCATCCTTTCCTGAGACCAACTTGACCCTTGGGGCTGAGTTCCAGACATCTAATACATCGGATTCCTTGACCTTCTTTTTGAGCTCAGCGGCAATGCAATGGACATGCATGAGGGTGGTAGGTGTGACGACCGCCATGGTGGTGATCTTGATCCAGGGCATGATGGTCTGAACGTCTGGGCCATGATGCGTAGGCAATTTGAGCGAGGGCTCGATGGCATTGAGCATGGCGCCTTTCTTGTCCGCAGGGTCCGCCCCACGGCGGATGAGCGAGGCGGTCACTCTTTCAATGCCGAATGCGCGGTCTAATGGGTACAGGGTCCTGACCAGGCCGGTGGTGTTGCAAGAGACGACCCGCACGAACTGGGCCCCCCAGGCCTCATGGTAATTGGCCAATGCGTTGAACGATATGCCGGCCAAGCCGTGCTCTTCGCCCCCCTGGAAGATCGCTTTGATACCGGCCTCTTCGTATTTCTTCTTGTACTCCTCGCCCACTCCTCCCGGGGTCGTGTCGACGATGATATCGACCTTCTTTATCAGGTCGTCAAGCGTGCCGTTGACCTTGTAGCCCTCCTTCTCGAAGTTCGCCACGTCATCCTGGCAGGCGGCATACAGTGGATGACCTTCCCTCAAGGCGATATTGGCCTCATAGCTTGGTCGGGTCTTGGTGACGCCGACGACCTCCATGTCATCTTGCTTGGAGACCGCCCAGGCCACCCTTTTGCCGATCGTACCGTATCCGTTGACACCGACCTTGATTTTCATGCCATTCACCTATGTCTCCTACATCCCAGTCTTATTTTATCACCCTTGCGGTGACACTCACTTCTTCGTCTCGAAGGTCTTCAGACCAACCTTTATCAATGTGATGAACAAAGCGATGAACCCCAGATATGCCAGGAAGAGCAATATATTGTCCTCTCCGCCGGCCAGGGTGGCTAGACCAGCTATCAGGCCGATGAAGCCCAGAATCAGGATGTTATTGCCGACAAAACGCTGAGCCGTATCCAGGTCGGCGATCTTCTCCTTGTTGAACTTGATTAACATCTCAGAGCCTTTACGGGTGGCCGCTCCCACGAACATGAGTACTCCCCCTAGAATGAGGGTCAAGATTGAAAGGTATATCATTTAGACACCACGGCTGCGCACGCATAGGATGGATTTTTGATTTGCGGTGGTCGGGACGCGCAATTGGCGGAAAATATCCTAGAAGAAAAGGTGAGAACATTTCTGAATGAAAATAACAAAAGGTTTTGTTCGTCCAAACAGATGAAACACGCAGTACACCGAGATTATTTCTTCGCATCTTCCTTCTTCTTGTCCGAGGCGATCAGTTCGATGTCTTTCAGCTTAGCTATCGACCTGGCGATCAGGAAAGTCGCTACTACTGCCAGGATCGTGACGATTATCGCATACACGAATTCGCCTGTCAGCTTATCAGCAGGGTTAGGGAAAGCCTGACCGGACGCATCGGCAATCGCCGTGTTCCAAACCAATGCCGCGGATCCTCTCCAACTCTCTATCTGGAAAGACGTCCTAATTCATCATGTAGATGGAATATGTGAACAATAAAGGCAATCCAATACCGTCGCAAGGTTCGATGGGGAACCTACGTCTGGAATGGATAGGGCAGATGCTTCGATATCTATACAGGAATATCAAGAAATGTTAATATATCTACCAAGAGCTGCTACTTCTCGTGTCGAGCACCACATGCCAAAACGCCGTCCTGCTTTTGCGTGTAGACGCAGTGTTGCTCGTATTGTGAGAAGACCCCTTTTCTCGAAAAGGGTGTCTTCAACCAAGTTAGGAAAAATGAGGGTTAGTCCATGAAAGGCTCCAAAGCGGTGTTGACGTTGCTGGAAAGGCAAGGGGTGGACGTGATGTTCGGTTATCCCGGGGCTCAGACCCTGCCAATATATGACGACCTTATCGATTCAAGCATCCACCACGTCCTGGTACGCCATGAACAAAGCGCCGCTCATATGGCCGACGGATATGCCAGAGCGACGGGGAGGCCGGGGGTTTGCATGGCCACGTCAGGACCGGGAGCAACCAATCTGGTCACCGGGGTGGCGACCGCCTACGCCGACTCTTCACCTATGATCGTCATTACAGGCCAGGTGCCGACCGGAATGCTTGGTAATAATGCATTCCAGGAGGCGGACATTTTCTCCCTGATGATGCCGATCAGCAAGCACAATTTCCGGGTCCTCGATGCCGCCCAGATACCGGAAGCGGTCAAGCGTGGTTTCAGCATCGCGATGAACGGCAGGATGGGGCCGGTCCACATCGATATACCGTCGGACGTAATGAAAGGGAATGTCGAAGAGCTGGCGCTCGATGAGGAGTTCACCGTTCCGGAACCGTTCGAGGATCTGTTCGGCGTGCTGGAAGCGGTCAAGCTGCTGAGAGCGGCGGAAAGGCCAATGCTGCTTGTCGGAGGCGGGGCAATGTGGTCTAACGCCGGGCCTGAAGTGGCCAAGCTGGCCGAGATGCTAATGGCACCGGTGGCGACCACGATGATGGGCAAGGGCATCATTCCGGAGATGCACCCGCTCTGCATGGGCATGATCGGGATGCACGGAAGGGAGATCGCCAGGAGGGCATTCCTTGAGTGCGACGTTATGTTCGCCATCGGGGCAAGGTTCTCAGACCGTTCCTCCGGGCTGTCCTCGGACCTGCCTGAATCGGTCAAGATCATACATCTTGACGTCGACCCGATGGAAGCAGGAAAGAACAGCCGGACCAAGGTCAGGCTGGTCGGAGATGCCAAAAAAGGATTGCAGCAGATCATCAAAGGACTGGGACAAATCAGGGGAGAGAATGCCTGGTCATTGCGGATGAAGCAACTGCATGAGCAGTGCGAATGCAATTTGGACATGAGCGAGACGCCGATCCGTCCGCAGAAGGTCATATTCGAGCTGGCCCACGCCCTGAACGAAACAGCCTATATCGCCACCGAGGTCGGCCAGAACCAGATGTGGGCAGCCCATTTCCTGAAGATCAAGCACTCTCACCACTTCATCAGCTCGGGCGGTTTCGGTACTATGGGCTTCGGTCTGCCGGCATCGCTAGGAGTCAAATATGCGTTCCGCGAGGAACAGGTCATAAACATCGCCGGCGATGGCAGCCTACAAATGAACTTCCATGAACTGGCCACAGCCATGAACGAGGACCTACCGGTCATGGTCTGCCTAATGAACAACGGATGGCTGGGCATGGTCAAGCAGTGGCAGAAGTTGCTGAACGACAAGCGGTACTCGGGAACGGACATGGGTCGGAACCCTGACTTCGTGGCATTGGCCAAGGCGTACGGCGCGGACGGCATAAAGGTGGAACGGCCATCCGAGCTGGCGGAAGCGTTCCATCGAGGCCTGGATTCCGACGTCCCGATCATCATCGACATACGAACCGACCCGGAGGAGGATGTGCTGCCGATGCAGCCGGGAGGCATGGGCTGTCGCGATGTCATCAAGGGAAGGTGCAATTGGGCGAAGGAATGCGATGACCGACCGGTGAAACCGATCGAGGCCCCCAGGGTGTTCCCATCATGACTAATAATGACAGCCTGGACAATGCGAGCGCGGGTGTTCAGAGAACCCTTTTATTTTCTTTTCAAGAAATGTTATATATGTTTCCTTCTATCATGATAAACTGTGTCAGGCATCACGTGCGAGACTGGCGTCTTGATTTTGCGTGTAAGCGTAGTGATGACTGTCATTTGAAAGAGGCGTCCTTTTTCCAAGAGGATGTCCTCGATGATTGCTGGATTATAGGGGATTAGTTTATGAAGGGCTCGAAAGCGGTCTTGACGTTGCTCGAAAGGCAAGGCGTGGACGTGATATTCGGTTATCCTGGTGGGCAGGCATTGCCCATCTATGATGACCTGATCGATTCTAGCATACACCACGTCCTAGTACGCCACGAGCAGGGCGCCGCGCATATGGCAGACGGTTATGCCCGCTCGACGGGCAAACCGGGCGTCTGCCTGGCCACATCCGGTCCCGGGGCCACCAACCTGGTCACCGGGGTGGCGACCGCCTATGCAGATTCATCACCGATGATCGTGCTTACCGGCCAGGTCCCTACTGGCATGATCGGCAACAATGCCTTCCAGGAGGCGGACGTGTTCTCGCTGATGATGCCCATCACCAAGCACAATTTCAGGTTGCTCGACGTGAAGCAGATCCCAGAGGCGGTAAAGAGGGGATGGGGGATCGCGCTCAATGGCCGGATGGGCCCGGTCCACATCGACCTGCCCTCGGACGTGATGAAGGCGCAGATCAGCGAGGCGGCCATGGAAGAGGAGTTCCCGGTCCCGGCCCCGTTCGAGGACCTGTCAGGCATACTGGAAGCGGTCAAGCTCCTCAAGGATGCAGAAAGGCCGATGCTGCTGGTCGGCGGAGGCGCTATGTGGGCCAATGCTAACCAGGAGGTCATGAAGCTCGCAGAGATGCTCATGGCCCCGGTATCCACCACCATGATGGGTAAGGGCATCATTCCGGAAATGCACCCGCTCTGCATGGGCATGATCGGGATGCACGGAAGGGAGATCGCCAGGAGGGCATTCCTGGAATGCGACGTGATGGTCGCCATAGGAACCAGGTTCTCCGACCGGTCATCAGGTCTGCCGTCGGAACTGCCAGAGGCCGTCAAGATAATCCACCTCGACATAGACCCGATGGAGGCAGGAAAGAACAGCCACACGAAGGTCAGGCTGGTCGGCGATGCTAAAAAAGGATTGCAGCAGATCATCAAAGGACTAGGACGCGCCCGAGGAGAAAGCGCCTGGTCATTGCGGATGAAGCAGATGCATGTGCAGTGCGACTGCAATATCGACATCAGCGAGATGCCGATCAAGCCGCAGAAGGTCATGTACGAACTGGGAAAGGCACTCAACGAACATGCCTACATCACCACCGAAGTGGGACAAAACCAGATGTGGGCGGCTCACCTCCTGAAGATCAAGCATGCGCACCATTTCATCACCAGCGGCGGATTCGGCACAATGGGGTTCGGGTTCCCCGCATCCCTTGGCGTGAAATACGCACACCGGGAGAACCAGGTCGTGAACATCGCCGGGGACGGGAGCATCCAGATGAACTTCCATGAGTTCGCCACTGCGATGAACGAGGACCTACCGGTCATGGTCTGCCTAATGAACAATGGATGGCTGGGCATGGTCAAGCAGTGGCAGAAGCTGTTCAATGAGAAGCGTTACTCCGGGACGGACCTGAAGCTCAACCCAGACTTCGTGGCGCTGGCCAAGGCGTTCGGGGCGGGGGGCATCAAGGTAGAGCGGCCCTCGGAGATCAGGGAGGCGTTCCAGAACGGCCTGAAATCGGACGTCCCGATCCTGATCGACATCCACGTGGACCCGGAAGAGGACGTGCTGCCGATGCAACCGGGAGGAAAATCGTCCAAGGACGTCATCATGGGCAGGTGCAATTGGGGGAAGGAGTGCCAGCCGCAAAAACCGGTGAAGATAGAATCGCCAGGGGTTTTCCCGGCATGAACAGGCTCAAACAATGTTTTATATTTGACTGGATATGTGGAATAAAATCAGAAAAATGCAACAGGTGAAATAAAATGGCAAAGATCTACCATGATGCTGACGCGGACCTAAAGGTCCTGAAAGGAAAGAAAGTGGCTGTGATCGGATTCGGTAGCCAGGGGAAGGCGCAATCGATGTGCATGCGCGACTCCGGCCTGGACGTCGTCGTTGGCCTGAGGAAGGGCGGAAAGTCCTGGGACGACGCGAAGAAGAACGGTATGAAAGTGGCGCCGGTGGCGGACGCGGTCAAGGGCGCGGACGTCATCATGATCCTGATCCCGGACGAAGTCCAGGGCAAGGTCTGGAAGGAAGAGATCGAACCGAACCTGAAGGAAGGAGCGGCGATCGATTTCGCGCACGGTTTCGCAATCACCTTCGGCGTCATCAAGCCCCCGAAGAACGTGGACGTCATCATGATGGCCCCGAAGTCACCGGGACCGATGGAAAGGCAGGTCTACCTCGAGGGATTCGGTGTCCCGGCACTGATCGCGGTGCAGCAGGACTTCACCGGCAACGCCAAGAAGGTCGCCCTGTGCCTGGCCAAGGGACTGGGTGCCACCAAGGCCGGTGTCATCGAGACCACGTTCAAGGAAGAGGCCACGTCCGACCTGTTCGGAGAGCAGGCGGTCCTGTGCGGCGGAGTCACCGCGCTGATCGAAGCGGGATTCAACACCCTGGTCAAGAGGGGATACCAGCCTGAGATCGCCTACTTCGAATGCCTGCATGAGCTCAAGCTCATCGTCGACATGATCCAGAGGGGCGGCATGATGCACATGTGGACCAGCGTGTCCAACACCGCCGAGTATGGCGGGCTGTCCACCCGGGACAAGGTCATCAACGCCGAATCCAAGAAGGCCATGGAAGGCTTGCTGGACGACATCATCGCCGGCAAGTTCGCCAAGGAATGGGTCAAGGACGCCAACGGTGGCATGAAGAAGCTCCAGTCGATGGAGAAGAAAGAGGCCGAGAGCGAGATAGAGGTCGTCGGAAAAGAGATCCGCGCACTGTTCGAGATCAAGGCAGCGCCGAAGGCCAAGAAAGCACCAGCCAAAAAGGCCCCGGCCAAGAAAGGCGCAGCAAAGCCTGCCGCCCCGGCAAAGAAAGCACCGGTCAAGAAGACCCTGGTCAAGAAAAAGGCCAAGGCGTGATCTCGCCCAATTGCCAGAAACCCCTTCCTTATCCTATTTTCTTATTTGAGTGACCGAAATCATAACTAGCTTCCGACACCATATTGTGTCAGTTACGGTGATTATTTGCCAGGCGAGTCTATCTCCATCATGTGCCCCTTTTGCCAACACACTCTAACCTTGGGATCCCAGGACCTGCCCCTGTGGACAATCTCCATGTCGTCACTCAAAAGGACGTGCCCAAGATGCAAAAGACCCTTGACGGTGGACATAGAATACACCGTGAAAGTCATCAAGATCAAGTGAGGTGACCCTTACGACAAAGATCGTGATGCGCACAAGATATGACGAGTTCGAGATCGAGCTGAACGATACCACGACAGCCGATGCCCTTTACCTGGCATTGCCGCTGGAGCGAGAGATCAATGTTTGGGGTGGGGAGATCTACTTTGAGATACCGGTCCACGACAAGCTGGACCATGGCAAGAAGATCATGGAGGTAGGCGATGTGGCCTACTGGCCGGAGGGGGACGCCCTATGCATATTCTTCGGCCGGACGCCGGCGAGCAAGGGAGAGGCTCCTGAGGCGTACACGCCGGTCACGCCGCTGGGCAGGATCATCACCAACCTGGAAAAGCTAGAGGAATTGTCCGACAAGACAACCGTAACCCTGGACACCCGGTAGTTAAGTTCGACCCTACCGACCGAATTGAATAAAGAGGTAAACGTTACTGAAAAATAACGATCGGCGGGTCGGGCCGAGATCTGGAAGGGGTAGTTGTCGGAGAAACGCCTCGAAAGGTTCCAGACCTCGTAAACTGTTTCTTATTCTTCTTCGTCAGCCAGGAACTCATCGTCCTTGTTGTTCAGCAACCTCCCGTTGCGCATCCGGATCACCTTCCCGATGTCGTTCGCCACCTTGTCATCATGGGTTACGATGATGACCGTCATGCCTTTCTCCCGCCTCAAGCGGTTGAATAGTTTAACCACCTCTTTCTTGGATTTTGAATCCAGGTTTCCGGTCGGTTCGTCGGCCAGCAGGATCGAGGGACCGTTGGCAAGAGCTCTTGCAATGGCCACTCTTTGCTGCTCACCGGCACTCAGTTTGGTGGGACGGTGCCCGACGCGTTCCGAGAGACCAACGATCCCGAGCAGCTCCAGTGCCCGTTCCTTCCTTTGGCTGCGGTTCAATCCGCTCAATTCCATCGGCAGTTCGACGTTCTCCTGGGCTGTCAGGTAAGGCATCAGGTTGAAGCTCTGGAACACGAAGCCGATCTTCTTCTGGCGGACCTCGTGAAGCTTGCTTTCGTGGATCTGGGTCAGGTCTATTCCATCGATGGTGATGCTTCCCGATGTGGGTGAGTCGAGGAGGCCTATCATGGTCAGCAGGGTGGTCTTGCCCGAGCCGGAGGGCCCCTTAATCGCGATAGACTCACCGCGCTTGACCTCAAAGGTCGCGTCCCTGAGTGCCAGCACCTTATGGGATTTGAGATCGTACTCCTTGGAGAGCCCGACCGCCTTGATCACCAGGTCCTGTGCCTCATCACTCATTGCGAAGCGCCTCCACTGGCTTTATCCTCGAGGCCTTCCAGGCCGGGTATATGCTGCCCAATGCGCCCATGGCCAGGACGGCCACGAACGCGATCAGCACCATGCCAATCTCAGGGCTTGCGGACACCGCCGCCACAGTCTGGACGGCCGCTGCGCCTGGTACAGTAGAGGTCGTGGCAGATGTGGTCGTCGGCATCAATAGCTTCGACAACGTCGGATAGGCGATGACCCCGACGATAGACCCGATGATGCATCCGATGAATGTGACAGACACCCCTTCCAATACGAATTGGCTGACAACGCTCTTATTGCTGAATCCGAGGGTCTTCATGACCCCGATCTCCCTGACCCTTTCCCTGACCGAGAACACCATGATGAGTAGGATGATCGCGCTGGTCGCCACTAACGCTAGTACAGTCTCCTGGTTGGCGGCAGCCTGGGTCTGGGCCAAGGTGGCGTTTTGGCTGGTCAACGATGCGGTCATTCTAGCCTGGGACGAGCTCAATTGAGAAACACGCTCGGTCGATGTTGTCACCGTGGCACTGGAGAGCATGGCCTGGATCTCCACTGACACATTGTCCGCCGATGCCGTGTTGTTGGCATAGACATAGAGATTGGTGACCTTACCTGTCATCGAGTACATCGCCTGTGCTTGGGCCAGATCGACATAGACGATACGGTCGGACATGGAAGAGCCGACTGTAGTGTTCGAACTCGAACTAGCGCTCGAGCTGATTCCGACGATCGTAAGCGTCACGCCCTCAATTGTCTTCGTGTCACCAACGCCAATTCCCCAGCTTGTTGCCAGTGATTGGCTGATCACGGCGACTCCGGTCTCATTGGCGCTGATCTCCCTGCCGCTGACAATGGTAGGCGTGAGCCCACTAATGGTCGAACCGGTCGGGATGCCCCACACGCTGTACACGCTGCTGAAATTCATTTGGGGCCGGGACGCAGAGCTGCCCGGAGTAAAGGTTCCCGGTGTGAAGCTGCTCATGTCAGGCATGCCCTCGGTCTTCTGTATGTAACTGACGATGCTAGCCACACCGTCCAGCGAACTTATGTTCGATATGTCGGTCGCGGTCAATGTCGAGGTGGTCGAGGTCGTGGAAGCCGTCGGCATGGTTGTATTGCGATCGCCAGGTATGCCCCGTCCAGCTGAACCGTATGACACTTCCACCACGAGAGACATGTTCGATATCTCGTTATTCATGGCGTCAAGCGAAGCCTGAATGCTATCCCTCGCGCTCACTGCTGCGGTCTGATTGGCGTTCAGGCCCGCCGGTATTGAGATCATTATGGCCATCGCGATGGCGATGGCGATCAAGGCTACGCCAGTCCTCCATTTTCTTCTCCATATGCTCTTGAATGCCCGATTCATCAAGCCCATTGGGGCACCTTCCTACGAGCAGGACAATTGGCACGATGCTATTTATTAGTTACTAGTAGTGATAGTAGCAACTAATCCAATTGATGAGTTCAAAAATGTTGTTGCCGGGAAATCGGTCTCGTTCTGCAGCCATGGCGGCGGCAGGAAGGTGATGTTGTGAGAGAACCCTTCATGAGGCATCAGGCCAGCGTTGGCCAGTAAGGCGTGGTCAATGACCTTCGGGCCGTTCGCTCCGAACATCATCATCTCTCTAGGGGAGCTCTGGACCAGGAGGTTCCGGGTGTCCACGAACATGGTCAACAGGACCGCGGATATCATCACGACGAAGAGCATGGTCAGGCATATGGTCCTCGTGCTGGCCTTGCGCTCGCGATTCGAGCGGCTGATCGATTCGAGCCTTTTTTCCTCAGCCGGATGGGTGGCCAGCATGTTCCTGGGGAAAAGCGGCACCATCCCCATCCATCGAAGGCTGCTCACCGAGGCCATACCTTCGACCTGGCTGGTCATCTCGGCGGCCTTCCTCAAGGCACTCTTCAGGGCCTCTCTGGACCTCTTCGAGCGGGTCGACCCATCGTCGGCTAGGTGCTCCCTCTCCCTCAGTGCCGCCGTGTACGAAAGATAGGCGATCGGGTTGAAGAACGAAAGTGCTATCAATCCGATGGATGCGGAACGGAAGAGCGTGTCCCGGTTCTTCAGATGCATCAGCTCGTGATCGATCGCCACCGTCAGCTCCTCCTCATCGAATGTCTCCAGCATGCCCAGGCTGAAAACTAGGACGGTCGACCGTCCATGACCGCCAACGAACGCGTTCGGCCTCAGATCTTCCACCAGGCCGATTTGCGGCTGTTCGATGCCGAAACGCTTGCACCGCTTGGCGACGATGCTCAGAGCTCTGGGATAGTCTTCCTCAGAAAGCGGAATGAAACCCCGTTTCGTTCCGAAGCGGTTGAGCACCAGACAGAGGGTGAGCAACGATACCCCCAGCAATATGCCGGATATGCATAGCGATCCAGTGACAGAGAACAGGTTGTCCAAGATCGGCGGAGCTGGGTGCAGGTGCATGAAAGACATCGGATTCGGCGGGAACGTGAACGCGGGCGAACCTTTCTCCATAACCAGGATGTCCAGTTGAGGAGGGTATAGCGCGTATATGACCAACGGCGACAGCATCGGCAATCCGAACAAGTAAGACCTCAACCGGTGGTCCTTGATCCTGGTGAATCGGACAGCGACGTTGACCGCGATGAACAGGGCCAGGCTCAGGACCAGCGGGTAATAGAAATACGGCTGGAAGAGCTGCAGGACTAACCAGTTCAGTTCGTCCATGGCTACGCCCTCAGATCGTTCGACGACATGTCTTTCCCTTCGGACTTTATTTCTTGGAAACTTCTTCGGTGAAGCAACTGGCGACCATGCCCTTTCCGAACTTGTTCACCAGGCTGCCGATGATCTCACGGACTGCGTGGGAGTTGAACTCCTCCTTGCTCATCTTCGGCCAATACTTGTAGAGGAGCCCTCCCTTCCCTCGCTCGATCGATCGCTCCAGATAGCCCTTCTCGTGCAACCGGTCCATGGTCGACATCACCGTGGTGTAAGCGATCTTCCCTTTTTCGTTCAGAACCTTATAGCAATCCCTCACTGTGATGGGATAGCAATCGAAGCTCCACACCGCCTGCAGTACCTTTGCTTCCAAAGGACCGAGGAACGATTCCAGGTCAGCTCCGTTCAAGTTGTATTGGGGGATGTCGCAGGGCTTGTCTTCCATTGGGACCGTTTGGTACTATAGAGGATAGTAGTAATAAAGTTTGGGCCTCGAGAGGGTCCGATATTTCGGTCTGAACGTCACTTAGAGCCGATGATCTCGATATCCTCGAAGGCCACCGACGGCAATATGCCGGAATGGATGACAGTGGTGTCGTTCGCCACTTCTCTCACGTTCTTCAGCGCATCGTACATGTTGCCAGCCACGATCGCGTGATTGACTGTCCCGGTGATCGCCCCTTTCTCGATCACATAAGCGCAGCGTACCTCCAGCCCGAACGCTCCATTGATGCCGCTGGCATCCGCTGAGGCCAGCCGACCGATCATCAATCCATCGTCGATCCCGGCGATGACCTGTTCCAGGCTCTTCGTTCCGGGCTTGATCACCAGGTTCACCGGATCGATGTCGATGCCGTTCCTATAGAGGTTCTGGGAATCGATGGAGGATCGCCGGATCGCGTTCCCGGTCGGTCTTACCCCCGCCTTCTGGGCATTGTAAGAGTCATAGAGGAACGTCTTTAGCACGCCCCGATCGACCAGGACCTTCCGGCTCGTCCGCACGCCTTCATCGTCGTATCCGCAGGAGAGCATCCCCTTTGCATCGAACGGGTCATCGATCATCGTGATGTTCGGGGAAGTGACCTCCTTGCCCACCATCTCCGCCCAGATGGAGCGGTGACGATGCACGTTCTCGGCGCTAATCGAGTATGACACGGTCGAATGGAGCAGCTCCTGCAATTCAACGGGCGGAATGATGACCGTGGTACGCTTTTCCCCCTCGAAAGGCACTGCCTTCATCGAATCGATCGCGCCTTGACCGAGATATTTACCGAATTCTGCCGTATCGAACCCGGCCAGATGGGGCGAGAAGAAGCTCCTGACCCCCTCCCCAGGATTCTCCCCTTCGGTCATCGAAGTGAAATGCGCGTAGATCATTGTATTGCGGTTCTCGGTCTCGACCCCGTTCGTGTTCACCAGCATAGAATGGATGGCCGCCACCCGAATGAGCCCGCTGGGAACCTTGACATTACCCGCTGCTATTACCGATGCGACGATCGATTTGGCAAGATCGGTTATGGTGTCGGTGTCCATACCGGAAACGGCCCGGTCATAGACGTTCGGGATCTCCGCCCCTCTATCCGACATTGGGAAGTGCTTGAACACCGGGTCTGGTTGGGATACTCCAGCCAGCTTGACCGCCTTAACGGCGCAGCTCTCTGAATCGCGGACGTTCGAGTACGTGGAGGAAGCTTGCCCGATCTTCTTCGCCCGGATGACCCGGACCGATAGTCCCTGGTCCGTCTTTTCCTCCACGTTCTTGATGGCATTGTCGTCGACGTAAACCGATAAGGTCCGGGAACGCACGGCGAACACCTCGGCGTCGTTGACACCTTCCGACAAGGCGGTCTTGATCGCCTTCTTCATGATCGGTTCCAATTGCATTTTCAACCACCCCCGAGCGTGATCTTGGAACGGCAATACGGGCCACCCGATGAGACCGACACCCAGTCCTCTATTCCTTTGCCACATGTCCCGCCGTCGAACATCACCTGTTTTCCTACGGCATCGGTGGTCTTCAGGATCTCCAGCGCGTTCCCGGTGAGCGTGAACGAGCGGAGCATGTCGGTCACCTCTCCGTTCTCGATAAGGAAACCACGCAGTGCCTTCGCCTCGAACCCTCCCGCGACCGGGTCCTCCATGCCGCTGATCATGTGATCTGTCAGCACTCCCAGCCTGACCCCTTCAAGCATCTCTTCCAATGTGGAGTCTCCTTTCTCAAAGAAGGTGTTCGTCATCCTGACCCACACCCGATGGCCGAAGTCCTGGGCCCGGCCATTGCCGGTCGGCTTCACATCCATCTCCGCCGCGGTCTCCAGGGAATGCATGTACCCCTGGTATACGCCATCCTTGATGATCGTGGTTCGCGATGACGGTGTCCCTTCATCATCGAACGGGAACGATCCGTGGGCACCTGGGATCGTGCCATCGTCCACCATCGTGATGAGCGGACTGGCGACCAACTTCCCTACAACGCTACTCAAGAATGACCGCTTTTTGACCACCTCATCCGCCTCGGAGGCGTGGCCCATGACCTCGTGCGCCAACAGTCCAGATATCATCGGGTCGCTGATCACCGTTTGCAGCCCGGAAGGGGACTTCTTGGCTTTCAGCATCTTGACCGCCTCCTCGGCGGCATGCTTGCCAAACGCCCCTATGTCCGCTTCCTTGACCATCTCGAACCCCTTCGACCCATCGATCAGGTCGAAGTAGTATTCCGTCCTGTCACCTTCGTGCGCTACCGGCTGAGCAAATACCCTGGCCCTGACCTCCTCCCATTGCAGGGAGTCGCCGAACGAGGATATCAGGAGATTGCTCTTGACCTCCTCACGGTAGACCGAGTTCACGTTAACGACCCGATCATCGATCTTCTGCGCCCGGTCCAGATCTTTGATTATCGCCACTTTCTCCTCGATCGGGACCTTGGAAGGATGGATCTTGACCTGAGCGGGTACCTTGGAACGGTTCGCCTTGCGATCCGGGATCTTCTTACCTTTGGCCGTGCCGTGCTTTGCGTTAACGACAGATCGCATGCAAGCGTCCATGACCGACTCGTTGCCCAGGTCGACGGTCGAGGCATAGCCCCATGATCCGTTGATCCGAGCGCGGAGCACCACTCCCTCCAGCCTTCCGTTGTCGATCGTTCGAACACCGCCGTCGACCATTATGATGAACGTGCGGTCGATGGCCTGGTGGCGGGCATCGCAGAACTCAGCACCCTGGTCTTGCATGGACCTGACGGCCTTGGCGAGGATGTCCTCCATATCAGATCACCAGGAATTCTTTCTTGGCATCGGTGAGGACCTCGCAACCGTTCTTGGTCACACGGATGTCATCCTCGATCCTGACACCACCCTTACCAGGCAGGTAGATACCGGGCTCGACCGTCATCACCATGTTCTCCTCCAGGATGATGTCCGATGTGGGTGAGAACCTCCCCCCGTCATGCACCGACAGACCTATCCCGTGGCCCAGTGAATGTATGAAACGTCCTTTGTACTGGGTGGCGTCGATTATCCTTCTTGCCACGGCGTCGATCTCCTTGGCCTCGGCACCGGCCCGTACCGCATCGATGGCCTCCAGCTGCGATTGCAGGACGATCTCATAGATGTCCTTCTGCCACTTCTCCGCCCGTCCAAAGACGAAGGTCCTGGTCACGTCCGAACCGTACTTGTTGTACAAAGCGCCATAGTCGAAGAGCACCATATCTCCTTTCTTCAACCTGCGGTCGTCCGGCTCATGATGCGGTTCTGCGCTGTTCGATCCCCACGAAGCGTTGGTGGTGAACGAGGTTGTGGTCGCCCCGAGCTTCATCATGCGGTAGCCGACCTCGGCCGCCGCCTCGTATTCGGCCATACCTTCCTTGACGATAGACGGCAGTTCCTCGCCCACCCGGGAAGCGATCTGACATGCTTTCCTGAGCCGTTCCACCTCATCCTGGTCCTTGACCAGACGGGAGGCGGCGATGGCATATGAAACGTCAACGATCTCCGCCTTCGGCGCAGCCCTCTTGATGTCGATGAGATTGGCATAGGTCAGGCCTCGCCCGTTTATGCCTATCCTTCTAGCATGCCCGATGGAATCCTTCATGAGGTCCATCTTGTCCTCGATCCCTTGGAAGACCGAGACCTTGGCCTTGGACCGCCTGGCACTCGTTTCCTCCAGAAGGCTGGAAAGCATCCTGACGTTGCCGTCCGGGTCGATGACCGTGACGCAGCCCTCGAAAAGCCCCGCCTCAGTGCCCGCGGCATAGGAGAACGCCATGTCCAGGTTCGGCTCGTCACCGTTTATCAGAACGATGGCATCGATATCTTCCCTGAGCTTGCTGAATATCTTCTTTCCCCTATCTGTCATGGTGAAAACCTCTCTTCCCCGATGAATCCCGGCCATGCCGGGCTGGATAGATACGTCTTCAGACCCCGATCCAGACGTTGCCGGCGATGCGCTTAATAGCAGCTATGGCCGACAACGCGGCAAGGTATGAAGTGGCAGGATTGGACGGAGATGGCACGTTATGGGTCTCGGCATCTATCTCCCCGAAAACTCCCTTGACGATCAGGCGGTGCGAGTTGCAGTCGCACGTGGGGTCGCAGATGAGCGTGACCATGGTACGGTCCATACCCAATCCGAGCAATGCTATCGTAGCGGAAACGTTGACGTTCTTGGGGAAATGGACCACGGCCTCGCGCGCCGGTCCCTGATAGATAACGGTCCTCTCGGTGAGCTTGTCGACGTCGATGCCTTTCTCCTTCAGGTAGGGCACATCCTTGAAGCTCTTCGGACCCTTGATGCTGTGAAGCTCGACCGAGTCGATCCGGTCGGCGGAAGCGGAATGCAGCCCATCTGTGCCGCAGACGGCTCCAGACGGGACATAGAGACGCCCACCCTTCCTCTTGGCCAATCCGAAGCACTTCTCCCGGAACTCATCGTCAGCGAACGCTCCCACACTCATGACCAGGACGTCGTTGCCGTGCCCCAGTATCAACGGTACATAGTGCTTGACCGCGTCCTGGCTGGCCGCCTCGACGACCAAGTTGACGTTCTTCAGATGGGCCCTGACGCTCTCATCGGTGGATGATATGAACTTAGCCTTGCTGAAGCCCTTTACGCATTTCATGGCGCGTTCCTCGTTCTTGTCAGTAATGTAGAACGAGTCGACTTCTGGCATATCGTCGATCGCCTTTGCCAATGCCGCGCCTATGGCTCCGCTTCCGATGATGAGGAGACGCATGACCACCACAATCGTAGAGCCGACATATAACAATGACGTAACGACAGATGGAATCACATGATATTCCAGATGCCTCAAGGATGGGCAGGTCTGTGGAAATCCGATTGGACCTTTCACTTGTTGGCCGACAGAACTATTTCAGAGCCGACCTCTCCCTTTACATGACGATCAGACTTACCATCATTTTCAGTATTAAGGGTGCCATCGAATCTAAAACTACGATCCCGGTCGCCTGAACCTTTTTCCCATAAACAGATAGGCAACGCCTGATAAGGTAACAATAATGATCATGCTGAAACTCAAAATGGACAACCGATCCATACCGTACCTGTCAACAATAACGATGACAAAGAACAGAACGACCAACACTAGAAATAGAAGACCAATGAACTTTTGAATGGCTTTAATATCATACAGTGCTCGTTCTGCCTCTGATGCTGTGTTGTATCCAGCGACTAATGACGATCCGTGCCCAGATAAAAATATGATGCCCATGACCGCCAAGAGGTTCAATACGAACTACACCAGCAACGAACCGTTGATACGCCCATTCAAAACAAGCGTGATGGAGATAGGCATCACTATGATATCCAGGATCGCCACCAGGGCCATGAGTCTGTCATTGAACACGAGATCCCTTCTTCGTTTCTGATGCGACCATGGCATATATCGACATTGGCGAATATGTAAAACGATATCAGGAATTCTAAATTTGGCGAGCCGATCGACCGTCCGTGGCCGTAGGCCCTCTCGAAGTGTCCAGATGAAGAATTGAGCATCAAAGCCTATATAATCGACCTCATGCCTACGACGCACTGATATGAGATACGAACAGCTGGAACACACCGCCGACGTCATGATCAAGGCTTACGGCAAGACGCTGGAGGAGTGCTACGGCAATGCCGCTTACGCGCTTTTCAATACAATGGTCGATGCTTCCACGATCGCCCCGACCGAGGAGATCGACGTCGTGCAGGAAGGGCATGACCCGGAGTCTTTGCTCTACAACTTTCTGTCCGAGTTCCTGTTCGTGCATGATGTCACTCGCCTCGTGCTTTGCGAATTCGATGTGGTCATCGACGGTTTCAAGATCAAATGCACGGCTAGGGGTGAACGGCTCGACCTGGAGAAGCATCGACCCAAGACCGAGATCAAGGCCATCACCTACCACATGCTGGACGTGGACCCGGTCGAACCTTCCGTGACCGTGATATTCGACATCTGAGGTGAAACAATATGAAGGCATCGGCGACCGCCTACCCGATCCAGGGGTTAGTAAAGTATCATGGGCTCAAGGACGAGCGGCTAAGGATACCATATCACGATTCGATCTCAGTGTGCACCGCCCCTTTGATGACACACACCACGATCGAGTTCGGGTATGATGAGGACATCTCCACATTCGATGGCAAGGTTGCGTCCCCGCGGGAATCGCAGAGGATACTGGACGTGGTCAACCCATTGCGTGAGCTGGCTGGGGAGGGATCGGGGTTCAGAATGGTCTCCCAGAACAATTTCCAGTCGAATATCGGCCTGGGGGCGAGCGCTTCCGGGTTTGCCGCGTTGGCACTTGCAACGGCAGAGGCCCTCGGACTCGGGCTCAGCCTGGAGAACATCTCACGTTTCGCCAGGAGAGGTGCGGGTTCGGCATCTAGGGCGGTGACCGGCGGATTTTCGATCTGGTACGCGGGTAGGGACGACGAGAGCAGCTATTCCACCCAGATCGCCTCATCGAAAGAGCTGGACATGGGCATCGTGGCGGCGTTGGTACCGGCATACAAGTCCACCGAGGACGCGCACCGCTCGGTGGTGACCTCACCGTTCTTCAAGGCCCGGCTGGAGTATGTTGAGGACGCGATACCACAGATGGAAGGTGCGATACGTTCCAGGAACTTCGAGCAGATCGGAAGACTGGCCGAGCTAGACACGCTGCTGTTGCACGGCATCACCATGACCGGTGTGGACGAACTGTTCCTCTGGAGGCCGGAAACGGTCAGCATAATCCTGGAAGTGAAAAAGATGCGAGCCGAGGGTCTTAACTGCTATTTCTCCATCGATACCGGGGCCACGGTGTACATAAATTCTCGTCTGGAAGACACCGAGGAAGTGGCTAGAAGAATCGATGCGCTAGGCATAAAAGTTCTGAAGTGCCACGTCGGTGATGAGGCCAAGGTTGTCCACGAGCATCTGTTCTAATATCACAGCATGAGCTGCATAAAGGTGACGTCCAACCTGCGGTTGAACTTCAGCTCCACCTCGCGCATGTGCCCCACCTCGATGAATCCGAACCGCTCGTGTAACCGGATGCTGGCCAGCTGTTCCGAGGATATGACCCCCACGACGCTGTGGAAACCGTTCTCCCGGGCCTTCCTTATCAGTTCTTCGAGGAGGATCTTTCCAATGCCTTTGTGCAGCATGTCATGCTTCACATACACCGAGTCCTCGGTGGTCGGCCAGTAAGCATAGCGCTTATGATATTTCGACAGCGAGCCCCAACCCACGACCTGCCCTTCCCACTCGGCCACGATGGCGACGTACTTGCCAGTATGCTCCAGTAGCCACCGTTCCCGCCCCTCTTTCGGCTCTGGTTCGATCTCGGCGGTACAGGTCGAGTTCAGTACATAATAATTGTAGATGTCGTTGATCGACTCGATGTCCGATTCCTTGGCATCCCTGATGTGAACGTGCATTCTGATCATAAAAGTCAACGGCATCGATGTATATTTGCTTCGCTCCTCTTGCATACATTAATTGGCCATCGTGTCATTTGGTGAGAGTGCATGAAGGATATCGTCGGTGTGGGTTCTCTAAATAAGGACCTGATATATGAGGTCGAAGATCTCGAGATAGCAGGCCAATCCTTCATACCAGGTGGCGAGGTCATCGGGACCGCTGACCAATTCCGATCCGTTCTGGAGACTGTGGAAAGGGAAGGTCATCTCCTGCAAAAGAGCGGCGGGGGATCGGCGGCGAACGCCGTTTTTTCAATGTCCTGCATGGGGTTCTCCACCGGTTTCATCGGAACCGTCGGGGACGACCAGGATGGCGATTTCCTGATCAGGTTGATGGGTAAGGTCGACTGCTCCCGTGTGAGGAGGACAATGAAAACCGGGGCCTGCATCTCGCTGATTGCGGAACAGGACCGGTCATTGATATTGCTTCCAAATGCCAATGATGCTCTGACCATCACCAAGGACGATGTGGACTTTGCGAATGGCTTCTCCATCGTCCATCTGTCGTCGTTCGTTGGCGACACCGCCTTGAAAGAGCAGATCGGGTTGGTTAATTCACTCAACAATGATGTGTTGGTCTCTTTTGACCCGGGCGAAGTGTATGCCAAGAAAGGATTGGACGCCATCCATCCGATAATCAAGCGTTCCGCCATAATGTTCGTAAACGAACGGGAAGTTAGGACGATCACCGGGCAGGGAGGAGTGGCTGGAGTGGCGGACCTGTTGCGAATGGGACCCGGGACGGTAGTGCTCAAAATGGGAGCAGCCGGCTCAACGGTATTCTCTGGTGGCGCCAACTATTTTATCCCTGCCAAGAGAGTAAAGGTCGTAGATAAGACCGGGGCGGGCGATGTATATGCCTCGGGATTCCTCGCGGGCGTGCTCCGCGGATGGAGCGTGGAAGATTGCGGCGAGTTCGCCACCCAGGCAGCGGCGGCAAGCGTCGCTTCGGCTGGGCGGGAAGGGTACCCCGATATAAAGATGCTTGAAAAATTCGAGAGGGGAGGACTTTGATGCGACAATGGACCAGATATTTGTCACAGCCGGCAGGTCAGATCATCGCTACCTTCTTTCAAGAGGTGTAAGACATGGAATTTGATGGACTGGAAGAGATGATGCCCTTCGATGGGAAGATATTCGTTACTGACATCGAGGGCCCGATCACCAAGAATGATATCGCCTTCGAGCTGTGCTCCGAGTTCATCGAGAACGGAGAGAAGCTTTACACTGTCCTCTCCCAGTATGATGACTTACTGGCCAACGTATTCAAGAAGGACGGATACAAGTCGGGGGACAAGATAAGGCTGATACTGCCCTTCCTCAAGGCGTATGGCGCTACGGATACTGGCATGGTGAATTATTGCCGGAACCATCTCCAACTCGTCGCCGGTGCGGACAAGACCATGCGGTATGTGCAGGAGATAATGTCGCCTTTCATGGTCTCATCTTCCTACGAACACTATGTCAGCGTGGTATGCGACCTGGTGGGATTCCCATTCGAGAACGCCTTCTGCACCAAGGTCTCCCTGGACGCGGTGCGCATGGATATCTGGGAATCGGATACGCTGAAGCATTTGGCCCAGGACATCGTCAATATGCCAATCATCGAAGTGTCGCGGACCGCCCGAAGCGTGCGGGACCTGCCGCAGGATGCCAGACGGACGGTCCAAAGGCTGGACCAGATGTTCTGGAACGAGATGACGGACATGCAGACCTACCAGCTAATGATGGATACCCAGACGATCGGGGACGAGGAGAAAGCCTCCTCGGTGGTTGAGGTGTGCAAGAAGATGGGCGTGCCGCTCGAGGACTGCATGTATGTTGGAGACAGCGCCACCGATGCCCGGGCACTGCACCTGGTCCGGAAAGGAGGCGGCCTGGCCATCTCCTTTAACGGCAGCAAGCAGGCGGTCCGCGAGGCGGATGTGGCGATCATGTCCACTAACACGATCGTCACCTCGATGCTGGCGGAAGCTTTCTATCGCACCGGCAGGGACGCGGTATTGGACCTGGTAGAGAACTGGAGCGTGGAAGGACTGCGCTCGTCCGGCCTTGTGCATGAATACCTGCAACGGGAATTACTGCGGGTCTACCCGGGGGAACTGCCGCGGGTGAGGAGGGTATCGCCCTCCGACCTAAATGAGATCGCGGAACAAAGCGCGAGGTTCCGGAAAGGTCTCAGAGGAGATGCGGTGGGCAATCTCGGCTGATCTTTCGTAACGGTAACCGATCCATCTTGCTCTTGTTTTACTAACCAACTCCTCGTCTTTGGCCGTCATGAGAAAAAAGAGCGGCGTTTCCATCCCTGTCCGCCAACAAGGAAATGGAGTTGCACCAGTCCAAGACGGAAACAAGAAGCAAATTAAGAAATGACAGATGGCTCAACCGTGACCGTAGCTCATTTCCTGCAGATATCCCCATAGTCCGAGGAATAACCAAATGAAGAAACCGATAAGAATTGCAGCGAAGGCAACAAACCATATGGTCTTTACAGTGTCCTTATTGTCTTCTTCCATCTTATCTTCCGAGAGTATTTCTTCATCGCCAATGAGATCGGGTTCATTGATCGGTTCGCTTGAATCAGTGGAATCTAAGACGTCGGACAAGTTATCGTCAGGAATCATGATTTTCTGTCATTTATTATGCTTTGCTCGATGATGCTTTTATCAAAAAACCAATCATCGATCTATTCCAATTTCATTCCGGTAATGATAATTGGGCTTCGTCAGACGGTTAACTGATCCATCTGGAATGATCAGGGATCCAATTCCGAATCAGCACCCCTTTCTTCCTTTTCTGGACCTTCCATCAATTCTCGTCAAATTGATCGGGACAATCTGGTTCGAGGAAAATGGAACAGAGGACTAGTCCAGTTGCAAAGGATTATACGACCAGGGAGACAATAGAAAATGCGAGAAAATAAGAGTCGGTCATATGCCAGATCGCATCCATACCCATGAAATCGTGATAGTCGGGGGAGGCCTGACCGGTCTCATGGCGGCCATTTCAGCCGCGGACAGAGGACGAGATGTCGCAGTTGTTTCTAAGGTGCATCCGCTCCGGTCCCATTCGGTCGCTGCCCAGGGCGGGATCAACGCCGCTTTGGGTAATAACCTATCAAAGGGCTCGGACAGCTGGGAAGCACATTCGCTGGACACGGTCAAAGGGTCAGACTATCTGGCCGACCAGGACGCCGTGGCGATCATCTGCCAGGATGCACCGAGAGCGGTATCGGAACTGGAACACATGGGAACGGTATTCTCCCGGAACGAACAGGGCAGGATCGCCCAACGTCCGTTCGGAGGGGCTGGTTTTCCAAGAACATGCTATGCCGCCGATCGGACCGGACATAACCTCCTCCACACCCTGTACGAGCAATGCATGGCCAGGGAGATATCCTTCTACGACGAGTACTTCGTCACTAAGCTGGTCCAGGAGGGAGGAAGGTGCACCGGCTGCGTTGCGCTGAGCATCGCCAACGGAGAGATCGAAGGATTCGTTTCAAGGTCAATCCTGCTCGCGACCGGCGGTTACGGCAGGATATATTCCCATTCGACGAACGCCCACATCAACACCGGGGACGGGGCCGCATTGGCACTGGCCACCGGTCTGCCATTGAAGGACATGGAGTTCGTCCAGTTCCATCCCACCACGCTGTTCGGGACCAACATGCTGATAACAGAAGGAGCCAGAGGCGAAGGCGGGACACTGAGGAATGCCTCCGGCGAACGGTTCATGTCCCGATATGCGGAGCACGCCATGGAGCTGGCGCCGAGAGACATCGTGGCCCGTGCGATCCAGACGGAGATTGATGGAGGACGTGGCAATGAAGGAGGGTTCGTGGACCTGGACCTAACCCATCTAGGAGAGGAGAAGATCGAATCCAGGCTCCCGGGCATCAGGCAGATAGCTGTGGAATTCGCCGGCGTTGATCCTGTTACGAGGCCGATTCCGGTGCAGCCGGGACAACACTACTCGATGGGAGGGGTAGACGCGGGGAACGATGCTGCCACAGATCTGCCAGGTCTGTATGCGGCCGGTGAGTGCGCCTGCATCAGTGTCCACGGAGCGAACCGACTAGGGGGGAATTCGCTGCTGGAGTCGGTCGTCTTCGGGAAGATAGCGGGCAACTCGATGTCGGTAGGTGTCGAAAAGACTCCCGAACCAGACCGCTCGTCGATCAAGGGGAGCATGGACAATGAATCGAAAAGGATAGAGTCCATCCTCAGGCGAGGGCGGGGAGAAAGGCAATCGGTCCTTCGTGAGGAACTGAAGCGGGTGATGTGGAGCTGCTTCGGCATTTTCCGCCTGGAAGAGCGAATGGAGAGGGGGCTGGCCAAGCTCCGGGAAGTTCGATCCAGAACGACGTCGGTCTCGATAGACGATAAGGGCAAGCCATTCAATCAGGCACTGGTCGAGGTGTTGGAACTCGAGGGCATGGTGCGCATCGCCGAATCGGTGGGCTTGAGCGCACTTTACCGCAGGGAGTCCCGTGGCTCTCATTTCAGGACCGATTTTCCCAAAAGGGACGACACTGAGTTTCTGAGGCATACGATCACATCGATCGGGAACGGCGGATTGTTGATCTCCTATTCTCCGGTGCGTCTCGGCAGCTTCGAGGTCAAGGAGCGTGAGTACTGATGAGGTTCCGAGTCTTCCGTAAAGCTACAGGACATGAAGAGTCCTATCCAGCGTACGAGGTCGAGACGCACCACGGCATGACCGTGCTCGATGCGCTCTTCCAGATACACGACCGCCAGGACGATTCGCTCTCGTTCCGATATTCGTGCCGGGGGGCGGTCTGCGGCAGCTGTGTCATGCTGATCAACAAGGTCCCAAGGCTGGCGTGTCGGACGCAGGTAGCCGAGCTTATCAAAGAAAAGCCCACACCCCTCGCCCCTTCGCGGTCGATCGTCCAGACTGATGATTGGGACCCAGCGACCGAAGCCTTGATAGAACCGCTCCCCAACATGCCGGTGATCAAGGACCTGATAGTGGACATGGAAGAATTCTATGCCAAATATCGCAGGATCATGCCGACCTTGCAGTCGTACATTACCGGAGACAGAGAATCGGCCATGGAATCGAACACGGTTCGAGAGCTGGAGAGATACACCAATTGCATCCTCTGCGCCGCCTGTTATGGGGCCTGCCCGATCAACGGGATCGATCCCGAATACCTTGGACCAGCAGCTCTGGCCAAACTTTACCGTTTCAGCATCGATCCCCGTGACAACATTGGCGGGAAAAGGCTGGACCTGGCCGACGGACCGCATGGATGGTGGGCCTGCAAGTTCTATACCAATTGCAAGAGTATCTGCCCCAGGGACGTGCCGCCGAACATCGCCATCGGCAGGGCGAGGCAGGCGCTGACGGAGAAGAAGAAAGCTACGGAGGGGATAACATGAGGAAGGAGAAGGACTCCCTAGGGGAAATGGATCTGCCTGACGACGCATTCTATGGCATCCAGACCAAAAGAGCAATGGACAATTTCCGGGCCAGCGGCAGGACGGCGCGGATCGAGATGGTTCGCGCATACGTCCTGATAAAGAAGGCTGCGGCCATGGCGAACATGGAGATGGGCGACCTGGATGAAGAGACAGGCATCGCCATCGTGACCGCCTGCGACGAGATCCTGGAGGGAAAGCACATAGCACAATTCCCGGTAGATGTCTTCCAGGCGGGGGCAGGGACATCGTTCAACATGAACGTGAACGAGGTCGTCTGCAATCTCGCCCTGGAGATCATGGGCCATTCCAAGGGAGACTATGGTTCCATCAGCCCTAACGACCACGTGAACATGTCCCAGAGCACGAACGACACGTTCCCCACGGCATCCCATATCGCCATCCTATGGAAGTCGGACGATCTGCTGAACGAACTGGATCTGTTGGCCCTTTCGCTGGAAGAGAAGGGCGAAGAGCTCATGGACGTGGCCAAGTCCGGAAGGACCCATCTCATGGACGCTTTGCCTATCCGGATGGGGAACGAGTTCCGTGCCTACGCGTCGGCCGTTCGCAGGGCGATGGAAAGGATCGAGCAACGCCAGGATGACCTGCTGGAACTGTCCATCGGCGGTTCAGCGGTAGGGACCGGGGCGAACACCGGGAACGGATACCGCAACCTGGTCATCGAGAACCTCTCGATGCTGTGCCACCGCGTATTCATCTCTGCACGCGATCCTTTCGAAGCGCTCCAGTCACGCTCCCAGATGTTAGCGTTCTCGTCGTCATTGCGTGAGCTGGCGCTCGAACTTATACGAATCGCCAACGACCTTCGCCTGCTTAACTCTGGACCAACCACCGGATTGGCGGAGCTCACGCTGCCGGCGGTCCAGCCTGGCTCTTCCATGATGCCGGGGAAGGTGAACCCGGTGATGGCCGAGTGCCTCGACATGATCTGCTTTCAAGTGATAGGTAACGACACCGCCACGGCCATAGCGGCTCAGGCTGGCCAGCTCGAACTTAACGTCATGACGCCAGTGATGACCCACAACATCCTGGAGTCCCTTAACCTTCTGGTCCGTTATCTACCGGACTTCCGGGTGAAGTGCGTCGAGGGGATCGTGGCCGACAAGGAACGGTGTGCCTCGCATATCGGAAAGAACCCGATCCTGGCCACATTGCTGAGCGAAAGGATCGGTTATCTTGCGGCGGCCGAATTGGTGAAAGAGTCAATATCGACGGGTATTTCAATCCCCGAATTGGCTGTGAAGAGGGGGCTGCTCACGAAGAATGAGGCGAAAGAGCTCTTCGACCCGATCCGCATGTCCCAGGGGAAGTACGGCTGACGTCCGAGGGTCAGTACAATGGCGAAAATGATGTATTTCCGAATCTGGACACTATGTGCCACTATTCCGGTCAAAATCATGCATTTTTCGGGGCAGGGACCCCTCCCGCTAATAGATCTCGGTTTGCTGGAGCGGAGTATTGTGCGAACGATGAATGAATGGGACTAAAGGGTATTATTATCTTTAATATTGATAACCGAATGCGAAGGAGCTTTAAGGAGATTGAGGAATAGTAACTTGAGGCAGGAAGTTGGGCAATTTCGTTCGCGGAATGGCACTGAGCGTGTCCGGGTTTCTGGGCATGTCGCTCTGTATGAACTATTCCAGCTCTGCCTATTCTCCTTACCTCGTGCCGGTAGGACTGGTCTCCGTGTTCCTAGGCGTGGTAGGATTCGTAGTCATGGTCTCTGGCATGAACAGGGCGATAGACTCCTGCGAGCCACACCGATCAAAGGCCAATTCCGAGCAAACTTTGGACCTGGTAGAATGCCCCAGGATCGCCGATGGCATGGAACTCGGTCACCTCGATGATCCGACCGCAAAGATCTGAGGTCATTGTTTCGATTGTCGCATCTGCTTCTCGGAACCCTGGGTACAATAATAGGAGTTCTTGAGGTCCAGTTCTGCCGCCACCGGACAATTTGGACAGATGCATCCGAGCTCATCGAGATTGCAATCCGAGCTGTTTCCCAGAAGGCAGAACAGTAGTTCTCTTTTCCGGGCCGCGCACTCGTTATAGGAGGAACAGGAAATGCATACGCACTTCTTCTTATCCTCGACGAGGTTCTGGAACTGCCTCGAACCGAGCCCCTTCATCCGTTCCATGTACTGATCGAACTTATCCATCGTCCTCACCGCGACCTGGATGGTTCCTACTGAGCCGCGACTTCATAAGTGTATCCAAAAAGGAGAATGGTAGCGGTTCAAAAGAAATCGAGATGTACTTGTTTTTCGCCGAATCAATAGAACCAGCCTTGGTACTGGCCAGTGATAGGGCAGCCCATGCATTTATTATCCGTGAATGACCGGCAATCCTTGCATTGGATGTCGATACCGCAGGGAGGGGTCTTGGAGTGCTCCGGTGTAAGCATTATCGGCAGTACCAGGTCGCGTTCTGCGCTGATGATGATGTTGAAGTCCAGCTCCTTGACGAACTTACTGGAGCGGAGGTGTCCGTTAACGATCGATTCGAGTGTCGCGATGTTCTCGCTGACGAACATCAGGCACAGATTGTTCCTGCCGGAAATGGTGAAACCGTTAGCAAAATAGGGGCAACTGCGGAACATGTCCAGGATGACGCTCGGGTTGTTGGAGGCGATGTCCACCTTGGCCATGTATAGCCCCATCTTCAAAGGATTGATCCCGGTAATGGTATGGATGGCCCCGCTCTCCTTGAGCTTCCTGATACGCACCGCCACAGAGGGCTGGGACAGGTTCACCTCCTTCGCGATCTGCTCCTGGGATACTCCGGGGTCCTTAGAATACAGTGAGATGATCGTCCGGTCCTTCTTGTCGAGCTGCATTCAACCACGCCGACAATGCAAACGACCGCTTTCGTTAAATCCATATCTATACGGAACGAGCGATTCGATGATGAATAGATCGTAAACGAAGGATGATTTAACAAATAGTCATGATTTTGTTCGAGTCGCCCCTACCTTATTAATTGACCTGATGCAACCCTTGACCACACGAAGCTGTAAAACGTTTCAATGAAAAAAGGGTCCGGGAGCGACGGTCACTTGAGCTGTTGGCATTTTGGGCAGAAGATCGAGGTGCGGCCACCGACCTTGATCAAGGCCAGCAAACCATTGCCTCGCGGACATTCTGTCCCCTCATTCCTGACCCTGAGCAAGTATCCGTCCGGTAAGGATGAAAAATCGGAGGAGACAGCGATAGATCCTCTCAATACTCTACTGATCTGGCGTTGAAGGTCGCCCAGCTTCTTCTGAGAAATGGAGTCCGCTCGTGTCGCCGGATGCAACCGGGCCTGGAATAAAGCCTCATCCGCGTACAGGTTCCCTACCCCGGATAGTACGCTCTGGTCCAGCAGGACCGATTTTATGGCCTTCTTGCGGCCCGACACCCTACCTCTGAACTCTGACTGGTTGATGCATAGGGCGTCTGGACCGAGCCGGTGCTCGGTCACGAATTGGTCGACTGAACCGATGACCCCGATGGCTCCGAACTTGCGTTGGTCGGAATAGAACAGGCTAATGCCCCCTTCGAAACGGAAGGCAATTCGTGAGTGTTTTGGTATCAAGCCGTCCTCGTCGACTGTCAGGTCCCCGGTCATGCCGAGGTGAACGGTCAGGAACGACCCGTCGTCCAGACCGATGAACAACTGTTTGCCCCGTCGGCCGGCTGTGGTCATCGACCGGCCAGTGAGGCACTCCCGGAACATAGGAGGGTCAACATCCTGAAGAACGCCGCCGTCGAAGACCTCGACCGAGAGGATCCGGCGGTTCAGGGCGTTGGTTTCCAGGTATCGTCTCGCCTGCTCTACCTCGGGAAGTTCGGGCATCGCTAGGTCATGGACGGTGAACGATATTAACCGTCTGGTGACATATGATTCGCCCCCGGATGGGAGACCTAAAGAAAAATGATATATGCTACATGCTATCAACCTGCACAGTGAGTCGGGTCGGCCCTCGCTTTGTCATTCGTGAGGGCTCGGACCTGGGTGGATTCATCCTCGAGATGTGATTCCTTACGGCTCACGGACAATGTACCGGGAGGATGGTTTCGTGGGATGTTGGAACCCTGATATTGAGATGATGCCGAAGGCTGAGCTGAAGGGCCTGCAGTATAAACTGCTCAGGAACCTGGTTAACAAGCTCTATGACCAGTCCCGTTTCTATCGCACCAGGATGGAGTCCCAGGGCGTGACCCCGGACGACATCCGGACGTTGGATGACGTCTCCAAACTACCGTTCATGTCCAAGAAGGACTACCGTGAGAACTATCCGGACAAGATCTTCATCGCCCCGAAGGAGGACATCGTCCGATACCACGCCTCTTCCGGAACGACGGGAAAGCCGACCATCGTCGGTTACACCCGCAAGGACATCGACAACTGGTCCGAATCTCTGGCCCGATCGATCACCTCGGCCGGATTGGGAAAGCACGATGTCGTCCAGGTAGCTAACACATATGGCCTTTTCACCGGAGGCTTGGGATTCCACTACGCTGCTGAACGCATCGGCGCCGCCGTCGTCCCAGCCAGCACCGGAAACACCGAGAGACAGGTGGAGCTCATCCAAGATCTTGGGGTCACTGCGTTGGCCTGTACCCCGTCATACATGGTCCACGTAGGCGAAGTGGCCGAGAAGATGGGCGTCAGCCTGAAGAACGACACCAAGCTGCGGGTAGGCCTGCTCGGCGCGGAACCCTGGTCGGACAAGATGAGGGACAAGATCCAAGAATCACTGGGCGTCAAGGGCATCAACTGCTTCGGTGCGAGCGAGCTCTCCGGCCCGCTCTGGTGCGAGTGCGAACACCAGCAGGGCATCCACATCTGGGGGGACATAGCACTTCTGGAGATAGTCGACCCGAAGACAGGTGAACCAGTGGGCCCGGGGGAAAGGGGAGAGATGGTCCTGACCATGCTGCAGAAGGAGGCGTTCCCGCTCATCCGATACCGCATCGGCGACCTGACCGTCATGGACGAGGAGGTCTGCGCCTGCGGACGGACGCACCCACGCATCACCCGCATCACCGGCCGGGTGGACGATATGCTCATTATCCGGGGGATCAATGTGTTCCCGTCCCAGGTGGAATATTCGCTCAACACCAATCCCGAAGTGGGGAACGAGTTCCAGATCGTGGTCGAACGCAAAGGTGCGTTGGACACGATGATGGTCCGGGTGGAATTGAAACCGGAGGCGTTCACCGACAATATCCTGGAACTGAATTGCATTCGGGAGCGCATCGCACACAAGCTGCGGTCACTGCTCAACGTGAACCCGGTCATCGAGCTGGTGGGGCCAGGGACCCTGCCCCGGTTCGAGGGCAAAGCGAAAAGGGTCATGGACAGGAGGGAGATCTGATGGCGGAAGATTTGGATAGGTACAAGATCAAGCAGCTCTCGATATTCTCCGAGAACAGGCCAGGCCGGCTAATGGACTTCAGCAAGGCGATGGGCGAGGAGAGCATCAACATCCTGGCGTTCAGCATCGCCGAGGGTGCCGGTTATGGGGTGATCCGCGCTTTCGTTTCAGATCCGGAGAAGGCGTTGAGAAGGCTCCAGGAGCACGGTTTCGTGGTCAGGTACACCGACGTCATTGCCATCAACATGGCGGACAAGCCGGGCGGCCTGTACGAACTGACCAAGGTGCTCAAGGACGCGGGGATCAACATCGAGTATGCCTATGCCTACCGCAACGAGCCCGGTGCCATCCTGGTGATCCGCGTGGAGGATATCGAGAAGGCGATTCGCACCATCAAGGCGAGCGGTGCGCATCTGCTGGATGCGTCGTCCTTCAAGTGACGGACGACCACTTTTCCAACCTTTTCTCTCAATCCCTGAAAGAATCAAATATGCTACATGATATCACCTGACACTGTTCTGTCCGGGGTCGGGTAGAGGCTGCGCTGGGAACGCCAGCCGAGTGGGCATTTGGTTGTCCTGACGGGCCTGATTCCGGTGTGTTTCAAGAGGAATCGGTATGTCGTGCTGGAACCCCAAGGTCGAGATGATGCCGGGAGATGAGCTTCACGGCCTGCAGCTGAAGCTACTGAAGTCGCTGGTCTACAGGTTGTATAGCTTCTCTCCGTTCTACCGGGAGAGGATGGACGCAGCTCATGTCTCTCCAGACGACATCAAGACCCTGGAAGACGTTGAAAAATTGCCGTTCATGGTCAAGGCCGACCTCAGGGACATCCCCATGGAGAAGCTGTTCATCGCCTCCAACCGGGAGCTGGTTCGATATCATGCTTCGTCCGGGACGACAGGCAAGCCGACCATAGTCGGCTACACCAAACACGATGTGGACAACTGGTCCGAGTCGATCGCCCGCGGTCTCATGTCCTGCGGCATCACCCAGGATGATACGGTTCAAGTGGCCTATACATATGGCCTTTTCACCGGCGGGCTGGGCCTGCACTACGGCGCTGAACGAATGGGGGCGACGGTCGTCCCGAGCAGCACCGGCAACTCCGAACGCCAGCTGGACCTGATCAAGACCTTGAATGTCAAGGCCATCGCCTGCACTCCGTCATACCTGATGCACCTGGGCGAGGTAGCGACAAAGATGGGCATCGACATCGGTAAGGATACCAAGCTGAGGATCGGAGTGCTGGGCGCGGAACCCTGGTCGGACGGTATGCGGGACCGCATCTACGAATCGCTGGGGGTCAAGGGCATCAACATCTACGGCACCAGCGAGCTTTCCGGCCCGCTCTGGTGCGAATGCGAACAACAGAACGGCATGCATGTCTGGGGCGACCTGGCGTTGGTGGAGATCGTTGACCCTAAGACCGGAAAGAAGGTAGGTCCGGGGGAGAAGGGCGAGCTGGTCATTACCATGCTTCAGAAGGAGGCCCTGCCCATCATCCGTTACCGGACCGGCGATATAACGACGCTGCATGAAGAGCCATGCGCCTGCGGCCGGACCCACCCCAGGATCGGGAGGATCAGTGGTCGTTCGGATGATATGCTTATCATCCGCGGCATCAACGTGTTCCCTTCGCAGATCGAATATGTGCTTTTGACAATGCCTCAGCTAGGGAACGAGTTCCAGATAATCGTGGAACGTACCGGCGCTTTGGACGAGATGACGGTGAAGGTGGAGCTGAAGCCTGAAGGCTTCGTCGATGACATGGCGAAGATCGAGGTCCTCAGGGACAAGATCGCCAGTAAGCTAAGGACCACCCTCATGGTCAATGCCTGCATAGAACTGGTCGAGCCTGGCTCTCTACCCAGATTCGAGGGGAAGGCAAAGCGCGTTGTTGACAAGCGCAAGTACTGATCATGAACGGTACAAAGACACGTGCTAGCGTGCGTTGGGTCAGCATATAACATTAAAATATGTACAAGCCGATTCCTTTAGAACTCAATTTGACCGCGACCTTGCGGTCGCGTGTCCCTGGCCGCCGGAGGAAACGGCCTTGAACAGTGTGAAGGGGGGGATTTCGATGGTGTTCGGTATAGAGGACCCACAGATAATCCTAGCATATGTGCTAGCGATAGGAGTGACGATCGTCTGCGTCGTATACGGATGGTTAAAGTGGAACAAGGAAGAGGAATAAGATGGTCGATACCGCCACATTCTGGGTGTTCACCGCAGGTTATATCGTCATCACTCTTTTCCTGGCCTATTACGGTTGGAAGAAAACGAAAAGTTCGGAGGACTTCCTCCTGGCGGGCAAGAACGTCAGTCCTTGGATCATCGGTCTATCGTATGGTTCGACATTCATTTCCACATCCGCCATCGTAGGATTCGGTGGCGTCGCTGCCCAATTGGGCATGGGACTGATGTGGTTGGTGTTCCTGAACATTGCACTGGGCATATTGATCGCCTTCGTGGTGTTTGGAAAACCAACGAGAAGGATCGGGCAAAAGCTCAAGGCCATGACCTTCCCGGACCTGATCGGGAAACGTTACAACTCACACTTCATGCAATACGCCACCGGTATCCTGATTCTCGTCTCGATGCCTTTGTACTCGTCGGCGGTCCTGATCGGCGGGTCGCAGTTCATCAACGTCACCCTGAACGTCGATTTCAATGTCGCCCTGTTGGGATTTGCTCTCATCACGGCAATGTACGTTGTGGTAGGGGGACTTCTGGCGGTCATGTACACGGACGCTTTCCAAGGAGGGGTGATGATAGTCGGCATGTCCTTGGTCCTGATCATCACGTTCTCCCTGCTCGGGGGAGTAGATCATGCCATTGCCGCGTTGACGGCATTGAAGACCCAGGTACCGGCAGCTCAATTAGGAAGTCTCCCGGCCAGCGGTTGGTTGGGCTGGACCTCGATGCCTGACCTGGGCTCGACAATATGGCTGAAGATGATCACCACCATCATCATGGGCGTCGGCATCGGTGTTTTGGCCCAGCCACAGCTGATAGTGCGTTTCATGACGGCGAAGGACTCGAAGGCCCTGAACCGGGCCATTCCGATTGGTGCGGTCTTCATCCTGCTAACGACCGGTGTGGCGTATACCGTGGGCGCTTTGACCAACGTCTACTTCTGGAACGATAGCGGCATGATCTCGACAGCTGCAGAAGTGTCCAAATACGGTGCTCCACTCAATACGGATAAGATCGTGCCACTCTTCATCAACTCAGCGATGCCAGGCTACGTGGTTGTCCTGTTCATGCTGACCTTGCTGGCGGCTGCCATGTCCACGCTGAGCTCGATCTTCCATACCATGGGATCTGCGGCAGGGCATGACGTTTGGAGGCACTTCAAGACCACTCGGCTCATGCCCAAGGCCAAGCGCTGCGAGTTGGAACAATCTTCCTCCTTGAAGGCAAATAAGATCGGTACCGGCATTATGATCCTGGCGAGCGTCGGTCTTGCATTCCTAATGCCTGGAAGCATCATCGCCCGGGCCACTGCAATGTTCATGGGCCTTTGCGCGGCCGCGTTCCTGCCTTTGTTCACGCACGCCTTATTCTCCAAGCGACCATCTCTAATGGCAGCGAAGATGAGCCTGCTAGTTGGGGCGATCAGCTGGTTCAGCTGGACGGCTTTCGTCCACATCGCCGAATCCCAGCCGCTGGGAATATGTAAGGCGCTATTTGGCTCGGACTCGCTCCTGAATGGCACGTCGTGGACCGTGGTCGACTCGCTGGTCATTGCGATACCCTTGTCGATACTGGCGCTCTTGATTGGCTGGCTCATCGATAAAAAGAAGGACCGTCTATTGCCCGAACTGGTCTGAAACCCATTGCCCCGCAAGGGGCCAATAATCCTATTTTTAAGCCTGCTACGAGCTATCATGTTCCGTACTAGCATGTAAAATTTAAATAATCTCAGATTATTTCATCAGGGTTGTGAACCAGCGCTGGGGCGGTTCTCAACGAATGTGAGGTTTCAACCCTGGCGGATTAACCCGTCGGATTGGTCAGCACCTCATATGGAGGGGGGTTCGATGTTCGGTATTGAAGACCTGCAGATAGAGATAGCATATGCCATTGCGATAGGACTGGCAGTCTTTTGCGTGGTGTACGGTGTTATGATGTGGAATAAGGAGGACGATTAGGATGGACACCGTTTTGTTTTGGGTCTTTACCGCCATCTACATTGCGATTACGCTATTCCTGGCCTATCTGGCATGGAAGAAGACCAAGAGCGCCGAGCACTTCCTTGTGGCTGGCAGAGAAGTCAGCCCTTGGATCATCGGGCTGTCATATGGGGCCACGTTCATTTCCACTTCCGCGATAGTCGGATTCGGTGGCGTCGCGGCACAGCTGGGGATGGGGGTCATTTGGCTGACCGTCCTCAACATTGGGGTCGGCATCCTGCTGGCTTTTATAGTGTTCGGAAAACCGACCCGCCGATTGGGCAAAAAGCTCAATGCGCTTACTTTCCCAGACCTTATCGGGAAGAGGTTTAGGTCGCCGTTCATGCAATACTCCACTAGCATTCTCATCTTGGTCTCGATGCCACTCTACTCTTCGGCAGTCATTATCGG
Source organism: Methanomassiliicoccales archaeon (assembly GCA_050014375.1). Taxonomy (GTDB): domain Archaea; phylum Thermoplasmatota; class Thermoplasmata; order Methanomassiliicoccales; family UBA472; genus DASXVU01. The sequence goes on from JBEKDM010000007.1 coordinate 35,897, forward strand.
TGGAGCCCTGT